>NZ_JBHYIG010000310.1:0-9219 GCF_042740015.1 Streptomyces sp. NPDC059037 | reverse complement strand
GTGTGGTGAGTGAGCCGCCCTGCCCCCCGGTGGGCCCGGGGGGGGGTTTGTGGGGGGGGGCCGGGGATGATGTGGCCGCGGCGTCCCAGCCGGAGGTGGCGCGGCCGGTTCCCCGGCGCCCGGGCCATCGAATCAGGCTCGGTACCCGGCAGTGCCGCGCTGCCGGGTCGTCACACCGGCGGGATGAGCAGCGAAGCCCCCGCGTAGATGAGATCCGGATTCTGGATCTTGTTCGTCTCGGCCAGGATGCCGATCGACACCCCCGTTGTCCCTGAGATCGCGGTGAGCGTATCGCCTGGCTTGATGGTGTAGGGCTTCGCCTTCGGCGCGGGCTTCGCCTCGACCGGTGCACCTGATCCGTTGGGCTTGTCCTCGTTGCCGCGACCCGGCGTCGGATCCTGACTCGCCCCGTTCTCGTCCTGCTTCCCCGTGCCGCCCTCGCTCGGCTACTGGGCGCTGCCGCCTCCGGCGTTCTTCTCGCCGGGCTTCCCCGGTGCCCCGACCGGGGCGTCATTGCCCTGCAGTGCCTGGATGAAGCCGCCGTCGGACGTCGCGAGCTATGTCAGGCTCCATCCGGCGAAGAGCGCCGCTCCGCCCACCATGACGCTGGCGGCGATGACGGGTCCGTTGCCGAAGCCCATCGGGCCGGCGTGACTCCCGGCAGCTGCTCTCGTCTGCGCCGACGGCTTCAACGCCGTCCCCACTGGCTTCTGAATCGTAGCCGTCATCCCTGTCCCGACTCCTCTACGAATAGCGCACACAATCATTCATATCCGGCATTGGCATTCTACTCATAGTCGAACTGAAGTTGATAGAATAGGGACTTGGATGGCAGTCCGAATCCTTACCGATAGCCCCCCAATGGGCCGCTGAGTCACCGACCGCCAGACCGAACGAAGGAACCGCATCACCATGGCCAACTACTCCATCTCCGCCAGCCAGATCACCGAGGGCAAGAACGTCTTCATCCGCGGGAAGCTCGGCTTCGCCGTACTCGCCCGCCTCATCGAAGGCGCGGAGCTCGGTGCCAGCGACCAGCGCAGGACGAAGAACGGCATGAGCCCCGTCGGCAAGCCGCACACCACCGCGACGATCATTCACGCCGAGGTCCAGTTCGCCGATCCGAACAACCCCACCCTCGAAGAGGAGTTCGTCTCCGAGCGCCGCTACGGCTCCCCGAAGCGGCCCGAAACCGGACCCAACTACTCCATCGACTCCAAGGGCAGCACCCTGCCGGTCATCGCGATCCCTTCTCCGAAGGGTGACGGCACCTACGACCAGGACGAGTCCGGCCAGGAGCTCGCGCAGGGCCTCGACGTCACGCTCGTGCTGCGCACCTACAAGCCGAAGGACTTCAACAACCGCGGCCTGGCCCTCGAACAGGTGATCGTCCACGAGGCGCCGCGCTACTACATGGCCGGCGGCATCGACCAGGCTGAGCTGGCTGCGCGTGGCATCGTGCTCAACGGCACGCCGCGTCCCGTTCAGGCCACTCCTACCAGCGCTGCCCCTGCCGCCGCCGTCCCGGTGGCGACCGAGGTCGAGGACGGCCTGTCCTTCCCGGCCCCCCAGCCGGCGTCCGCACCTGTGGCCGTGGCCGCGCATGCTCCGGTTCAGGCTCAGGTCCCGGCGACCGCCGTGGCTGCGCCCGTCGCTGCTGCTCCTGCTCCGGTTGCTGTTCCGGCCGCAGCTCCGGCTCCGGCTCCTGCCCAGCAGGAGACCCTGGAGCAGAAGCTCGCGCGCCTTGAGGCCGAGAACGCCTCCCTCAAGGACGCCGGTTCGGCCGTGGGCTCGCCCGTGGCCACCGACCCCCGGAACGGCTCCGGCCCGGCCCAGCAGGCGGGGATCACCTACCAGGGCTGATCCACGCTGACCATCGATGAGACCCCCGTACTCGCATCAGTGCAGTACGGGGGTCCTGTCTTTCTCTTCCCATCCTGACGCCTCCGACCGAAAGCGTGCGTCCCACGATGACTCCAGCCGACCCCCATGCCTGGTTCCCGCAGTTCTACGGCAACCCCGCGATCCGCACTCTCGCCAGTGCCTGTCGGTGGACCATCTCCGGACAGATAGGGGAAGAGACCCCCGACGATCCCACGAAGCCGCCGAAGCGCAAGGCCCCGATCGACGTACGGCACCTGCTCGCCGGCTGCACGTCCAGCTGCAAGCACGCCAGCCCACTACGCGGAGCCTTCGCCCTGGACGAGACCTGCCTGCTCACCCTCGACGAACTCACCGCGGCGATACCGAACGCCGCGAACACCGCCTTCTACCTCCAGGCCCAGACTGACGGGCTGCTCGTCCTCGACATCGAGGCCGACTGCCCGCCAGGTGTGGCCACAGACCTGCTGCGGCTGCCGGGCATCCTCTACTCGGAGCTGTCGATGTCCGGCCAGGGCTTCCATCTCGTCATGCCGCTGCCGAAGAACTTCCACGACTTCCCCGGGGCCGCCGGCAAGCGCGTCCTGCGTGAGGAACACGGCTGGTACGAGCTGCTCCTGGACCACTGGTCGACCTTCACCCGCCAGCCGGTGCCCGATCGCATCGTCGCTCAGGTCAACGCAGCAACTAGCGTGCCGGCCTTCGTCTCCATCGAGGACCTCTACGCGCAACTGGCCGTGAACGTCAGCCACAGCTCCGGTGCTTCAGCATCAGCTGTCGACACCGCCGAGGACATGCCCGACATCCCGTACTCGCAGGCGATCATCGGGCAGGCCCTGGCCAGTGCACGCCATCAGCTCCGGGATCCCGGCGACTTCAACCACGACATGTCCCGCTGGGAGTTCTCGGTTCTCGCCTCGCTCTACGGCTGGATGCGGACGCAACTGCGCGCCTACAGCGCCCTCGGCGTCGAGTACTCGACGGGCGACACCGCGTGGTTGCTCTACAAGGCGGCGGTCGATGTCATCCCTGCGCGCCACAAGCACAGCGAGCGGCGCAACGGCCGGCCCTTCCTCCTCGACCGGGCGGCTGCGCTCGTGGCTGACCGCGAGACCCGTTCCTCGTCGACCAACTGACGCCCTGTTCCTGTTCCTGCTTCTGCTCCTGGTTCATCTACTGCCTCCGGCAGCGGGTGGGACGGATGGCGGGTGCTGCGGCGGGGCCGAGCACAGGTAGGGGACAGGGCTGCATCGCGCGGAGCGCGATCGGGTGGCGATGTGCAGCGGTGCTCCATCGCCACCAATGGCGGGAGTGCAGGCCGCCAGGCTCCGACGGCGCGGCCTGCGCCACAGGACGTTCACGGCCTATGCAGCCTCGGCGACGCCGAGAACAGCAGCGCCGTCCTCCGACATCTCTTCTCTTTCTCTCTTCCTCGCCCGCGCACAGAAAAGACATCGATATGAAGTTCAATGACACCCTGACGACCCTCATCAAGCAGTCGCTTGAGGTCGGCGCGACGCCCGCTCTCATGGGCGAACCCGGCATCGGCAAGTCCAGCTTCGTTGAGGACCTGGCCTACTCCATGGGCACGCAGGCTTTCACGCTGCCGTGCAACCAGCTCGCCGACAAGGCCGACCTCACCGGCGCGCGTCTGGTGCTGTACACCAAGGACGACGGCACTGAAAGCTACAAGCAGGTCTTCTACCCGCACCAGGTGATCCAGGAGTGCATCGACTACGCCGAGAAGAACACGCGCGAGTGGCCGATCCTCTTCCTCGACGAGATCAACCGCACCACCTCCGACGTCACCTCCGGCGCGCTGACCCTGGTCACGCTGCGCCGCATGGGGTACGTCGAGCTGCCCAAGAACGTCCGCATCGTCGTGGCCGGCAACGACAGGGGCAACGTCACCTCGCTCGACGAGGCAAGCCTGTCCCGCTTCGCGATCTTCCACGTCGAGCCCGACGCCGCCACCCTCATGTCCGTCCTCGGCGACAACATGAACCCCTGGGTGAAGACGGTGCTCACGCAGTACCCCGCGCTGATCTTCCAGAAGTCGACGCCCGGGGCCATCGTCGTCGACGGCCAGGACGACGACGACAACGGCAACGGCAACGTCACGATGGCCGATCTGTTCGACGGCGGCGAGGAGATGAACCAGCTCACCACGCCGCGCACCATCGACAACCTGTCGCAGTGGCTCAACGCGGCCGACCCGCAGCAGCTGGCGCAGTACCTGGCCACCCCGATCCAGATCGGCGACCGCGAGACCTCGCTGCTGAACGAGGCCATCGAGGCCTACGTCGGGGACACCATGTTCACCACGCAGCTCGTGGCCACCATCGCCCAGGACCTGGCGAACAATGCTGGCGGCGTGCAGCAGAACCGGGTGAACGTCCCGAAGCCGAACTGCTACCAGAGCCTGAAGACCGCAGCGACCATGACCGACATGGCCGCGCTCGTCGCGACGCTGACCGACAACGAGAAGGCCGGGTCGCTGCTGTACGCGCTCAAGGAGATGGAGGACAACGCGCGCCTCATCGAGCAGCTGGCCCAGGCGATCACCCAGTTCGAGCCGGAGCACACCCGCACGCTCATCGAGATGGTGACCAGCCAGCAGATCGACCGCCAGAACCTGGAGGCCTTCATGGAGATCGACGCTCCGATCGTCAACCAGGCCAAGCCGGTCCTCTCGGCCTTCCTCTGATCGCTCGCTCATTGGTGGTGGGGACTGCGGCGGGCTGCCGTCCTTGCTGCAACTCCCCACCACCAGCGGCGCTCTGCCGCTGCCTTGTCCTCAGAAGGAGACTACGACCCATGACGATCACCGTCACGAACCAGAAGCCGGCCGTACTCGACGCACTGCACACCATCTCGTGCACCGGTGATTACGACCCGATGCCGGCGATCCAGCAGACCCTCATCGACCCGCTGCTGGAGCCGTTGAACCCCAACGCCCCGGCGAGCATCACCGACGCCCAGGGCGCTGATCTGACGGGCGGCATCCCGGATCTGGTCCTGAGCTGCCTCGGCGACACGCTGAACGTGGCCAGCGAGCAGACCGTCAAGGAGCTGCTCGGGCAGACCCTGATCAACTTCGACCAGGCCACACCGCTGCCGGTCGCCGAGCTCTTCGCCGTCCAGGCCGGACAGCAGAACAAGATGCCCGCGCCCTCCCCGCGGGTGCTCTACACCGCGCAGGCTGATGTCCTCCCGGCCGCGAAGGCTCTGCTGGCGGGGACCGGCGACGAGAGCGCCTTCTTCGCCTCGATCGCCTACACCTTCCACCCTGACACCCTCGGGTTCTGGTTCCAGTCCTCCGCGGCCTTCGACGACTTCAAGATCTGGCTGTCCCAGCAGACACAGGCGATGGCCAGTGCGTTGCCACCGGCCACCACCAAGCTGCTCAACGACTTCACGGCCCTGTCCCTGAAGGGGCTCACCGAGTCGCTGCTGGTGCGCAAGGACGACTCTGACGCCAACGATGAGCACTCCTTCGCCCGCGTGCTCGTACACATGCTCATGAACTACGCCGAGCAGCAGCAGCGGGCCCAGGCCAGCCAGCAGAACACTGCCCTGGACACCGGCGTCCTGCCGTTCACGGTCGGGGAGCTGTTCTGCCCGCGCTCCCTCGTCCTGGTCAACGTCGAGGCCCATGCTCGGGCCACCGCGGCGAAGATCGCGGGGGAATGGAACCTCATCAACCAGTCGCTGGCTTCGCCGGTGAAGGTCGTCTCGAACACGTCGCTGTCCAAGCTCACGTCGCTGCCACGGGCAGCCGCCCGGGCCGCCGCCCTGGGAGCCAACCAGCAACCGGGCCAGCCCGGCAGCCGTAGCGCCCAGGTGGCCTTCCGCAAGCAGCCGCCGAGCAAGCTCGACCTGCTCACGGACATCACCCGTGTGCTGCGCCGGATGGGCAAGGTCAACAAGTCACAGAACATATTCCGCACGACGAAGGCGACCTTCCTCAAGGCCAACCGCCGGAACCCGGACGACTTCAACAAGCCAGGCCGGATCACCTCGGTGCAGTACATGCCCGACCTGCACATCTACATCGACACCTCCGGTTCGATCTCCGAGGAGAACTACCAGGAGGCGGTCATGATGCTCATCCGGATCGCCAAGAAGCTCAACATCAACCTGTACTTCAACTCGTTCAGCCACTTCCTGTCCCAGGAGGTGATGCTGCGCACGGAGAACAAGTCGACGACTCAGATCTGGAAGGAGTTCCGCAGGATCCCGAAGGTGTCGGGCGGAACGGAGTACACGCAGGTCTGGCAGTACATCAACGCCAGCCGCGTGCGCCAGCGCAGGCTCTCGCTCATGGTCACCGACTTCGACTGGCTGCCGCCGTCCACGCGTCAGGACCACCCGAAGAACCTGTACTACGCACCGTGCTCCGCCATGGACTGGTCGTCCATGGTTGACCTGGCCAAGCGCTACGCCGACTCGATGCAGCACATCGACCCGAGCATCCGGCAGAGGCTCCTCGGCATGGTCGTCTGACCCTGCTGCCCCAAGAACCGCCAAGAGCGGTGCCGCGCAACCAACTCCCCTGGCCGGCACCGCTCCTGGTGACCCCTGGCTTCTTCTCTCACCCATCCATATTCCTGCTCGGAGCCCGTGACGCATCCACCCAGCGCGCCATCACGCCGAGCGACCCGCACCGAAGGAGGACCCGATGGGTCTCAGCAACTTCACGCCCAGCGGCTCCGACGACGACAAGGGCACCGGCAGTGGCCGACCTCCAGCATCGTTCCCGCCCATGGGAATGCCGTCCGGAGGCAGCGCCAACGATGACGTCAAGGAGCTCCTCGTCGACTACAACGAGAAGTTCAAGAACGCCGATCCGACGATGTTCCGGGACACGCTCATTCAGCAGGTCCTCTCGGTCGTTATCAGCAAGACCAAGCCCAATGCTTTGCTGGTCGGCTCCGCCGGCGTCGGCAAGACGAAGATCGTCGAGGACATCGCCCGGCGCATCGCGCTCGGTGACACCCTCATCCCCGACCAGCTCAAGGACCACACGATCTACGAGCTGCCCATCACCAACATCATCGCCGGGACCGGCATCGTCGGTTCACTGGAGGAGAAGGTTAAGGCGATCGTCGAGTTCGCCTCGGACGCCAAGAACAAGGCCATCCTGTTCATGGACGAGATCCACCAGATCACCGGAGGGTCCGGCAGCCATGGCGACGCCGTCGGCCGCAAGATCTCGCAGATCCTCAAGCCGGCCCTGGCCCGCGGCGACATGTCCGTCATCGGCGCGACCACCAGCACGGAGTCTCGGGCATTCGACGAGGACCCGGCCTTCGCCCGCCGCTTCACCCGGCTCATCGTCGACGAGCTGAGCGTGGAACAGACGCTGGCCGTGATGACCACGGTCCGTCCCGGCCTGATGGCGCACTACCGTCACCAGATCGGAGTCTCCGACGACGTCCTGGCCTCGGTGGTGCAGATCGCCGAAGCGAACTCCCGGGCTGGCCAGCACCGTCCGGACAACGCCATCACGCTGCTCGACCGCGCGATGGCTGACCGGGTCCTGGAGCAGAAGAAGCTCATCGTCCAGGCAGAGAACGCCGGCGACACGGCACTCGCGCAGACCTTGCGGTCCATCCCGCAAGTGCCGCTGACGAGCACCCGTGTGCTCGATGTGGCCAAGCGCCTGATGACCGGAAATGCCCAGCGCAAGGACCTCGACGTCGCCGCGCTGAGCGCCACGCTCACCAGCCGCCTGCAGGGCCAGGACGATGTGCTCGTCAAGCTCACCGACCGTCTGGCCCGCGAAGAGCTCGACCTGTTCCCGACGAAGACGCCCACGACGTGGCTGTTCGCCGGGGCTTCGGGTGTGGGTAAGACCGAGGCAGTCAAGATCATCGCTGAGGAGACGACCGGCGCCGAGCCGATCATCCTCAACATGACCGAATTCCACAGTGAGTGGTCGACGTCGAGAATCATCGGCTCACCTCCCGGCTATGTCGGATCGGACTCCAACCAGGAGCTCCCGTTCGACACGCTGGAGTCCAACCCCCACCGGGTGATCCTGCTCGACGAGTTCGAGAAGGCCGACAAGGCCGTGCAGCGCCTGTTCCTCTCGGCGTTCGACGAAGGCTACATCCGCAACGCCCATGGCAAGATGCTGGATTTCTCCAAGGCCCTGGTCATCTGCACGACCAACGCCGCCCGTGATTCTCTCGACGGCAAGATGATCGGCTTCGGCAACAACCCGAAGACCGTCTCGAACCAGAGCCTCAACAAGGTACTGGGGCAGTTCTTCGACGCCGAGTTGCTGGGCCGGTTTTCACTGGTCGTGGGGTTCAACCCCATCGACCGGCAGATCTACCGGCAGATCATGGCCGCCGACTACGAGCGGCAGCGTGAACGGATCGTCGAGGCCAAGCCGCGGCTGGCTCAGGCGCTGCCCGTGTCGATGCCCGACGACGAGCTGCGCGCCATCGGAGAGACCACCTACGTGGACTCCCAGGGTGCGCGGCCGGCGCGCAAGGCCGTTCGCGCCTGGATCGAGGACTACCTGCTCGCTGCCCAGACCGGCGGCACAGCCTCGGCATCCTCGTCGGACGGCTGAGCAGGCGGCCCCATCGCACCGGACGTACCTCACCCGCACACCCTCATTGCTCAGGAAGGGCGGTCTCTGTTCGCTATGACCTGGATAAGGACTCTCAACGCGACGTCCCCACAAGGGCAGCAAGTGGAGTACTGGCAGAACCCGGGAGGGGGATACTCCCTGGCCGAGTCCCCTGCGCGGGTGCAGGTTTCCGGTTGCACCGTGGTCAACGGCTGGTCATGTGACGGCGAGACGTATGTGGAGTATGCGCGCATCGTGCGCGAGGGGCACGCCCCTGTCAGTACCGACGCGTACGAAGAGGCGTGATTATGAAGTGGAACGAGTGCGAGAGCGGCATGACCGTGCGGGACGCCCGCACCGGAGAGATGTTCAAGGTCGTCGGTCGTCGTGGAGTTACCGACGACGGCCTCGCCACTGCCACCGACTGCGGCGCGTGGGTCGAGCAGAGTGAGCCGGGCTCTGACGGCATCAAGGAACTGTGGGTCGTTCACTGGTCGCACCTTGAACGCGTAGCCGACTGATCCGGCGGAGCATCGGGCGCACTCCTCACCGGATGCGCCTTCCTTGTCTGCCCCTCGAATCTCGATGCCGGCAATGGCGCCGTCGATGGTCCCGGCCGGCGCTCGGAGTCGACCTCGAAGTGAGGTGAGCTGCCGCTGATGAACGACCCCGCGCCGGGGTAGCGCGCGGTGTCCGGGGCGGGCTCTTATAAAAAAAAACCAACCCACCAGAACACGAAAGATCTCGGGTTG
>NZ_JBHYIG010000309.1:0-11191 GCF_042740015.1 Streptomyces sp. NPDC059037 | reverse complement strand
CCCACTCCCGCGGCCCCTGTGCGCGCGGGCGCCCCCCCCCCCCCGTGGGGCAACCGGAGGGGCGGCGCGCGCGGGGGCCCCCCCCGCCGCCCCGCGTCAAGGTGGAACAGCCCCTCAAGCAGGCGCTCGTCGACGGCAAGGATGCCGAACTCGCCGATTTCCAGCAGGCCTTGGTGAAGCGCTTCGGCGACGGTGTCGAGCTGCCGTCCGGGCCGCTGGTCCAGATCAGCGCCTTCTCGATGATCATCATCGGGCTCGTTCTGCTGGGCGTGGCCATCTGGACCCTGATCTCGCTGCGCGGCGACCGGATCCTGAACAGGCCGGGACTGCAGCGGACCCTGGTGATCGTCATGGCGCTGCCCTACGTCGCCAACATCGCGGGCTGGGTGCTGCGCGAGTACGGCAGGCAGCCCTTCGTCATCGACGACATCCTCACCACCGAGCAGGCCCTGACCCCCTCGCTCACCACGACCCAGCTGACCGTCTCCCTGGTGGTGCTCGGCCTGCTCGTCACGGCGCTGCTCGCCCTCGACTGGTGGCTGCTCGGCAAGACGGCGATGCGCGGCCCGCAGCGGGCCGACCTCTGGGAGCAGGCGCCGGAAGAGGCCGGGCACGACGACGGCGGGCACGATGACAGCGGGCGCGACGACGAGAAGCGCGACGGCGTACTGATCTAGCGGCCGGTCCCGGACCCGAACACTTTTTCACCCAGACAAGGAGCACCTGGCCATGAGTTACCCGACCCTGTGGACGATCGGGTTCATCGCCCTGTTCACCGGTTATCTGATGCTCGCCGGCGCCAATTACGGGGTGGGGTCGACCCTCCTGGTCACCGCCCGCACCGACCGGGAACGCAGGACCGTGCTCGGCGGGCTCGGCCCCTTCTTACTCGGCAACGAGGCCTGGCTGCTGGTCTCCGTCGGCATCCTGGTGGGCACACTCCCCGGCCTGAAGACCCAACTCCTGGTCGGCGCCGCCCCGTTCGCCCTCACCGCGCTGAGCGGCGCGCTGGTCCTCACCAGCGCCGTCATGCTGCGCAGCAGGCACCCCGGCCTGGCGGTGCGGCGCCGCTGGGACCTGGCGATCTGCGTCGCGGGCATCGCCGCCGCCTTCGGCTGGGGAGGGTTCCTGACCGCCGTCGCCGGCGGGCTCGACATCGACGGTCAGGGCCATGTGACCGGCAGCGGTGCCTCGTTGAGCCCGGTGTCGCTGCTCGGCGGGCTCGCCGCGGTCGCGCTCTTCGCCGCGCACGGCGCGGCCTTCACCGCCGCCCGCACCACAGGAGAGAGCGCGGCCCGCGCGGCGCGGATCACCGGGCCGCTGGGTGCCGCCGGCGGAGCGCTGGCCGCCGTCACCGTCCTCGCGGGCCTGGCGGGCGGGCACTTCGACGGCGACGCGCTGCGGCGGCCCTGGATCGCCGTGTTCCTGATCGCCGCCGCCGGGGTGGCCCTGTTCGCCGCCCACCGCCGGATGTCCGGCGGCAGCCCCTGGCAGTCGTTCGCGGCCACCGCCACAGCCGTGGGGCTGCTTCCGGTGGCGGTCTTCGCCGCCAAGTACCCCTGTCTGGTGACCCCTTCGGACTCCGGGACCGCGGCCACGGCGGTCCAGGACCTCGCCGCGGACAGCACCTCCCTGGCCCTGATCACGTGGACCGCCGGGCCGGTGCTCCTGCTGGTGATCGCCGTGCAGATCCGGATGTGGTGGCTGTTCCGCACCACCGAGGAGCGGGCGGCCGCGCCCGCATTCCACTGAGGCCGGGGGGCGGTCGTGTGAAGGACGGTACGCAGAAGGGCCGGGGTGGCGGGCGCGGTACGCGGAAGGGCCGGGGCGGCGGGCGCGGCAGGCAGAAGGGCCGGGGCGGCGAGCGCGCTACGCAGAAGGGCCGGGGCGGCGGGCCGCTCGATCCGGAGCTGGTCCGCATCCACCCCGGCATCAAGCGGTATCTGGCCGTGTGCACGGTCTCCGCGGCGCTTGCCACGCTCCTGACCGTCGCTCAGGCGCTGCTCCTGGCCCAGCTGCTCGCGGACCTCTTCGCCGTCGGCGCCCGCCGGGCGCTCGCGTCGTTCCCGCTGCCCCTGGCGGCCGGGGTGGTCGTCGGCCGGTGCGCGCTCGCCTGGTGGGACCGCTGGTATCCGGCGACGGTGGCCGCCGACGTGAAGCGCACCCTGCGGGCCGGACTCACCGAGGCCGCGGGCCGCCGCCGGATCCGCGGCACCGGGCCCCCCACGGCCGACGTGGTGGCGCTGCTGACCCGCGGCGGCGACGCGCTGGACGGCTATGTCGCCGGCACGGTGTCCGTGCTGCCGCACGCCGTGCTGGTGCCGCCCGCCGTCGTGGGCACCCTGCTGTTCCTGGACCTGCCGTCCGGGCTCACCGTCCTTGCCACCCTGCCCTTCGTGCCGCTGCTCCTCGCCCTGGTCGGGATGCACACCAAGGCGCGTACGGAGCGGCAGTGGGCCCTGCTGCTCCGGCTCGGCGGGCACTTCCTGCAGGCGGTCTCCGGTCTCGCCACCCTGCGCGTCTTCGGGCGGCAGGACGACGCGGCCCGGCGGATCCGCTCGGTCTCCGCCGAACACCGGGTGGTCACCATGGCCGCCCTGCGCCAGGCGTTCCTGTCCTCGTTCGTCCTGGAGACGATGACGACCCTGGCGGTGGCGCTGATCGCGGTACCCGTCGGATTCCGCCTCCTGTCCGGCAACATGGAACTCTCGGCAGGACTCGCGGTCCTCCTCCTCACCCCGGAGGCGTACCGGCCGCTGCGCACCCTCTCCACCCGCTTCCACGCGAGCCAGGACGGCAAGACCGTGCTGGCGCAGGCCCGCCGGATCCGGGAGGCGTCACCTGCCCCCGCCGAGCCGTCGTCCCCGCGCCGCCCCGGCGCACCCGACCCGGCCGGCGTTCCGATCGTCCTGGACCGGCTGACGGTGGGCTTCTCCGCGGCGGCCCCGGCGCTCACCGAGCTCTCCCTGGTGCTCGAACCGGGGCGCTGCCACGCGCTGACCGGCCCGAGCGGCGCGGGCAAGACGACGCTCCTTCGCACCCTCGCCGGGCTGCTCCCGCCGCTCGGCGGCCAGATCCGGGTCGGGGGAACCCCCCTGTCCCCCGTGCCGGGCGACGCGTGGACCGAGCACCTCGGGGTGGTGCCGCAGCGCCCGCACCTCTTCGCCGCGTCACTCGCCGACAACGTACGCCTCGGCCGGCCGGACGCGACCGACGCCGAGGTGGAGCGGGCGCTGGAGAAGGCGGGCGCGACCGGTTTCGTCCACGCGCTCCCGGACGGCACGGCGACCAGACTCGGCGACGGCGGAGCCCAGCTCTCCGCGGGCGAACGCCAACGCGTGGCGCTCGCCCGAGCGTTGCTCCGCCGCCCGACCCTGCTGCTGCTCGACGAGCCGACGGCACGCCTGGACGGCGAGACGGAACACCAGATCCTCGCCGCCCTGCACGCCCTGCCGGGCACGACAGCGCTGGTGGTCACACACCGCCCCCGCGTCATGGAGTACGCCGACACCGTGATCCGCATCGGCGACACCACGCCCGAACCCCTCACCGCCTTGGAAGGACGGTCCGTACGGTGACAGCTTCCGCTCCTGGGTGCGGTCTGGCGGGGCCGGTGCCGCGCCCCGACGAACCGTCCGCACGCCTGGACGGCGAGACGGAGCACCAGATACCCGCCGCCCTGCACGCCCTGCCGGGCACAACGGCGCTGGTGGTCACACACCGCCACCGCGTGATGGAGTACGCCGACACCGTGATCCGCGTCGGCGACACCACGCCACAGCCCCGCCCCGCTTTGGAAGGACGGTTCGTACGGTGACAGCATCCGTTCCCCGCAACGGCCTGGCCGGGCCCATGCTGCGGCTCTCCCTCGCCGCCGTCGCCACCGCGCTGTGCGAGGCCGCGGCGGTCGCGCTGACCGCCACCGCGGCCTGGCTCATCTGCCGGGCTTCGGAGCAACCCCCGCTCGCCACCCTCTCGTTGGCGGTCGTCGCGGTGCGCGCCCTCGCCATCGCGCGGGGCGCGCTGCGCTACACCGAGCGGCTCGCCGGGCACGACGCCGCGCTGCGGATCATGGACCGGGTGCGCGGCCGCTTCTTCGACGTCCTGGAGCCGCTGGCCCCCGCCGGGCTTCCCGCGTTCCGCAGGGGCGATCTGCTGACCCGGATGGTCGCGGACGTGGAGGCGGTACAGGACGCCACGGTGCGGGTGGTGCTTCCGGCGCTCGCCGCGCTCGTGGTCGGCGGCGGCGTCACCGCATGGGCGTCGCTTCAGCTCCCCGAGGCCGGACTCGCCCTGGGCGTCGGCCTGTTCATGGGCGTCATTGTCCTTCCCCTCCTCACGGCCCTGACGCTCGACCGGGTGCGGACCCGGCTCGTGGCCGCCCGCGCGGAGCTCGCCGTGCGTGGCGTGGACGCCATCGAGGGGCGCGAGGACCTCGCGGTGTGCGGGGCGGCCGCGGCCTTGGCGGCCGAGCGGCGGGAGCAGGAAGCGGCCCGCGACGTCGCCCGCCTCGAACGCTCCGCGGCACGCCGCGGGGCCACGGTCACCGCGGCGGGGCTGCTGATCCAGCTGGCGACCACCGCCGCGGTCGCGGTGCTCGCGGCGCGGGCCCAGGCCGAGGGACGCCTCGGTCCCGTCGCCGCCGCCGTCCTCACCCTGGCCGCGCTCACCGCCCTTGAGACGGCCGTGCCCGTACAGGCGGCCGCCGAGAAGTTCGGCGAACTCGGCAGCGCGCTAAGGCGGTTGAGGGCAGTGCTGCGGGCCAGGCCCGCCGTGCCAGAGCCGGAGGATCCGCTGCCGGTGCCGGAAGGTCCCCTCACCCTGGAGTTCACCGGCGTCACCGTGGTCCACCCGGGGGCGGTCAGGCCGGCCCTGAGCGACTTCGGGCTCTCGCTGCCCGCCGGGCGCCGGGTCGCCCTGGTCGGACCGAGCGGTTCCGGCAAGAGCACGGCGCTCGCCGTCGCGCTGGGCTTCGTCCCGGCATCGGCCGGACAGGTACGTCTCAACGGGGTCCCGGTGGAGCGGATCCCCGGACGGGAGCTGCGACCGCGCCTCGTCTCCGGACTCACCCAGGACCACTACGTCTTCGCAGGCACCGTCCGCGCACATCTGCTCCTCGGCCGCCCGGACGCGGACGAGGCGCGGCTGTGGGACGCCCTTGAGCGGGCGGGCGCGGCCGCGTGGGTGCGGGCACTGCCCGCCGGGCTCGACACCCAAGTGCGGGACGATGCCGCCCAGTTGGCGGGCGGCCAGCGTCAGCGCCTGGCCCTGGCCGCCGCGCTGCTCGCCGACCCCGCCGTGCTGGTCCTCGACGAGCCCACCGAGTCGCTCGACCCGGCGGCCGCGGGCGCCGTGCTCGCCGACGCGCTCGCCGCGGCAGGCCACCGCTCACTGCTCCTGGTGAGCCACCGCATCCTGGGGCTCGAGGAAGCGGACGAGATCGTGGTGCTCCGCGAAGGCCGCATCGCGCAACGCGGCACCCACCGCGAACTCCTCCAACGGCCGGGCTACTACCGCGAGCAGTACGCGGCGGAGTCCGCCGCGGCGGAGCACGGCCCCCGCCCCGCGCACCTCCCCGAGGCCGCCGCGCCGACACGCTGAGCGCGTACCCCTGCACGACCGATGTCCGCGGCCGGCCCCACCCCATCGGGTGGAGCCGACCGCGGCCTTCGCCTGCGAACGAGCCCACCGACCACGAACCCTGCAGAGCCGTACGCCCACCCGAACGGCGCGGCCAGCCGTAGCGTTCGCCCGCCGACGAGCCCACCCGTCAGCCCCACGGCAACACCCCACGGTGCGGCCCCACACCGACCACGAACCCTGCAACAGCCGTACGCCACGGCCGGCCCCGCCACATCGGGTGGGACCGGCCGCGGCCTTCCCCTGCGTACGCGCCCTCAGCCATCCGCCAGAACCACATCGCCCGCACCCGCACGTCGGGCGACCCCTCGGCAACACCCCACGGGCGACGACCGCTCCATCGGCACGCCGGCCACGAACCCCGCACAGCCGTACCCCCCGGGGGGGGGGGGGGGGGGGGCGGGGGGGGGGGGGGGGGGGCGGCGCGCCCCCCCCCCCCCCCCGGGGGGGGGCCCCCGCCGCCGGAGCGCTCCCCAGCGAACGAGCGTCGCTCAGCCGTCCGCAAGGACCGCGTCGCCCTGCGTCTTCGCGGCCGGTCCCCCGGCCGCCTGCGGCTGGGGTGTGGCGGCGGCCTTCGGGGTGAACAGCATGGCCACCGCGGCCAGGGCCAGGGCCGCCGATGCCACCCACAGGGCCGGGATCAGTCCGTCCACGAAGTGCTGCCGGGAGGCGTAGCCGCCGTTGGCGCTGAACACAGAGGCGAGGAGTGCCACGCCCAGTGCCGCGCCGACCTCCCGGGTCGCGGCCGTTGCGCCGGAGGCGATGCCGTGTTCCTCGACCCGCACCGAACTCATCGTGAGGTTCATCAGCGGGGCGTAGAAGCAGGCCATCCCCGCACCGCAGAGCATGAACGCGGGGAGCTGGGCGGCGAAGCCCGTATCGGGCTCCAGCAGCACGGCGAACCAGGCGAGGCCGATCGTCATCAGGATCAGGCCGAGCACCACCACCGGCCTGCCGCCCGTGCGGTCGGAGACGATGCCCGCGAAGGGCGCCACCAGGACGGGCATGGCCGTCCAGGCGAGCATCCGCACCCCCGCCTCCAGCGGCCCGAATCCCTGCACGTTCTGCATGAACTGGGTGACCAGGAAGATCGTGCCGAACATGCCGACGGCCATCAGGATGCCGCCCGCGTTGATCGCGCTGAACGCACGGTTGCGGAACATGCCCATCGGCAGCATCGGCTCGCGCGAGCGCAGTTCCCAGACGACGAAGCCGACGAGCACCGCCGCGCCGCCGACAAGACCGCCGAGCACCAGCGGTGAGGTCCAGCCGGACGAGTTGCCCTCGACCAGGCCGAGGACGATGCCGAACAGGGCCACGCTCACCAGGACCGTGCCCGTCACGTCGAGCCGCGCCGCAGGACCCCTGCTCTCGGCGAGCTTGCGCAGCGCGAACGGGGCGAAGACCAGGCCGACCGGCACATTGACCCAGAAGATCCACTGCCACGACAAGTGCTCGACGATGAGTCCGCCCGCCAACGGGCCGCCGGCGATGGAGAGTCCGTTGATCGCGCCGTAGATGCCGAGCATCGCGCCACGCTTCTCGGCCGGCACGGCGGCGGTCAGCAGCGTGAGGGACAACGGCATGATCAGTGCGGCGCCCGCGCCCTGCACGGCCCGTGCGGCGACGAGTTCATTGATGCCGGGCGCGACGGCCGCGGCGGCCGACGCCCCGGTGAAGAGCAGCAGCCCCACAACGAAGATCTTGCGCCGCCCGAACCGGTCGCCGACGGCGGCACCGAGCATCATCAGGACGGCGAAGGAGAGCGTGTAGGCGTTGACCGTCCACTCCAGGTCCTGGAGGCTTCCCCCCAGCTCCTCCCGGATGGTGGGCAGTGCGGTGACGATCACCAGGTTGTCGAGTCCGGCCATGAAGGAGGCGACGCCGGTGACAAGAACGGCCCACCCAACTGTCCCCTTTGTTCCCTTCTCGGCGGAACGGTCCTCGGGCGGTGCGCTGTCAGGTGTCATCCTGGCTTCCTTTCTGAATCGTTCGCGGAGGTGGCCGGGCCGTTCGCGGGTGCCGTACCGCGCCCGTAGAGGCCGAGGCAGTACTCGTAGGTCGGGAGGATGTCCTTGGCCGCCGCTTCCTCCGCGGTCGGAGCGGCCAGGTCGGTCCCGGACATCACGGGATCCCCGGTGACGCCCCAGGGCAGGGCGAGCGCCGGGTCGAGCGCGTGGACGGTGTAGACGGCGTCGGCGACGTACGGCTTCGAGCAGTGGTAGTTCATGACCGTGCCTTCCTCCAGGGCGAGGAAGGAGTGGCCGAGCCCTTCGGAGATGAACAGGCTGGTGGCCGAGTTCTGTTCGAGGTGGAAGACCTGGTGCCGGCCGAACGTCGGTGAGCCGACGCGGAGATCGACCACGATGTCGATCGCCGAGCCCCGCGCGCAGCTGACGAGCTTCGCCTGGCTCATCGGGCCGACGACGCCGTGGATGCCGCGCAGCACCCCCTTGTGCGACACCGACAGGTTGCTCTGCTCGATGACGAACGGCCTGCCGATCGCCTCCTCCAGGTAGTCCTTGCGGAACGACTCGTGGAAGACACCCCTGTTGTCGGGGAACGCCCTGGGCGTCACCACATACACGTCGGGAAGGTCCTGTTCGCGGATTTCCAAGCTTCGGGTGGCCATGCGCGCACGCTAGGGAAGGCCGCTCGAGCCCCCCTCGACCCGGGAGCGATCGGCATGGGGCACTGTCGGGGCCGTCGCGAACCCGAGAAGGAGCGAGCCGGTGACTTTGACCTCCGTTGCCCCAGGCGGCAACGTAACGGGCGTCGAAGGACGCTTCGCGCGCTCGGCCAGGACCACTGACAGCCCGGTGACGCCGAACGCGGCGTTCCGGGAGTGGTTCGCGGCCCAGCGCCGCACCAACCGCTACGAGGTGAACCGCATCCCCTTCCGGGATCTGGTCGGCTGGGAGTTCCAGGAACGGACCGGGAACCTGGTCCACCACAGCGGCCGGTTCTTCGCGGTGGAGGGCCTGCGGGTCCGCACCGGCTGGGACGGCCACGAGTCCGAGTGGACCCAGCCCATCCTCAACCAGCCGGAAGTCGGCGTACTGGGCATCGTCGTCAAGGAGTTCGACGGCATCCTGCACTTCCTGATGCAGGCGAAGATGGAGCCGGGGAACCTGGACACGGTGCAGCTCTCGCCGACCGTGCAGGCCACCCGCAGCAACTACACGGGCGTGCACCGCGGTTCGCGGGTGCGGTACATCGACTACTTCACCCCGCCGCGCCGCAGCATCGTGCTCTTCGACTCCCTCCAGTCCGAACAGGGCTCCTGGTTCCTGCGCAAGCGCAACCGGAACATGGTGGTCGAGGCGATCGGCGACGTGCCCGCGCACGACGACTTCCGCTGGCTGACCCTCGGGCAGATCAACCGGCTGCTCCTGGAGGACAACGTGATCAACATGGATGCGCGGACCGTGCTCTCCGCCATCCCCTACCTCGGCGGACCCGACCGCGCGCAGCTCACCATGGACGGGATCCTGGGCCGGCTGACCGAGATCAAGGCCCGCCGCGACCTGGTGCAGCGCTCCATACCGCTGAACGACGTGACCCAGTGGCACCGCGACGAGAACACCATCCGGCACGAGTCGGGACGGCACTTCACGGTGATCGCCGCCGAGGTGAGCGCCGTGGGACGCGAAGTGACCGCATGGACCCAGCCGTTGATCGCCCCGGCCGAGCAGGGGGTCTCCGCCTTCCTCTGGCGCGAGATCGACGGCGTACCCCATGTCCTGGCCCACGCGAGGAGCGAGGCGGGCGTCCTGGACGTGGCCGAGCTCGGCCCGACCGTGCAGTGCCAGCCGCAGCGGGTCCTCGGGCTTCCCGACGAGCTGCGGCCGCGCTATCTCGACCTGGTGCTCTCGGCGGACCGGGACCGGGTGCTCTACGACACCGTGCAGTCGGAGGAGGGCGGCCGCTTCCACCACGCGGACAACCGCTATCTGATCGTCAAGGCGCCCGACGGCTTCCCCGTCGACGTGCCCGACGACTACCTCTGGCTGACGGTCCGGCAGCTCGGCGCGCTGTTGCGCCACAGCAACTACGTGAACATTGAGGCGCGCACGCTGCTCACCGGATTGCGCGGGATCTGGGCGGCGGACGGCGCGTATGACAGCGGGGAGGGCTGAGATGGCCGCCGTCAAGGAGTACGACACGGATCGCGTCCTGCGCATCGGCGTCCTGGGCTGCGCGGGCATCGCGGAGCGCCGGATGCTGCCCTCGCTCGCGGCGCAGCCGCTGGTGCGGGTCACGGCCGTGGCCAGCCGCAGGGAGGAGCGGGCGCGGTCCTTCGCGCAACGGTTCGGCGGCGTCCCCGTCTTCGACGGTACGGACGCGGACGGTACGGACGCGTCGCCCGACCCGGCCGCCGCACCAGCCGCCTACCAACAGCTGCTGGAACGCGACGACGTCGACGCGGTCTACATCCCGCTGCCGCCCGCCCTGCACCACGAGTGGACGCTGCGGGCGCTGCGCGCGGGCAAGCACGTGCTGTGCGAGAAGCCCTTCGCGCAGACCCTGGACCAGGCACGGCAGGCCGTGGCGGTGGCGCGGGAGCGCGGTCTGGTGGTGATGGAGAGCTTCATGTTCCTGCACCACTCCCAGCACACGAGCGTACGCAAGCTGGTCGCCGACGGCCGGATCGGTGAACTCCGCCTGTTCGAGAGCGAGTTCGGGATCCCGGCAACCCCGGACGCCACCGCTCCCCGGGGCGTGCGGCACGCCAGCACGCTGCCGGAGGTGGCGGTGTACCCGATCCGTGCCGCGCAGTTCTTCCTCGGCTCGCGCCTGAGCGTGCTCGGCGCCATCCGGCGGGCGTCGTGCGACGGCGAGCCGGACTCGTCGGGGGCGGCGCTGCTCGCCTCGGCCGACGGTGTGCCCGCGGAGCTCGCCTACGGCCTTGAGCACGGCTACCGCAGCGGCTACACGCTCTGGGGCAGCGAGGGTTCGCTCCGCCTCGACCGGGCGTTCAGCACTCCGGACGACCATGTCCCGGTGGCCCGCGTCGAACGCGGCGGCACCGTGACCGACGTACCACTCGCCCCCGACCGGCAGTTCACCAACATCGCCGGGGTCTTCGCCCGCACGGTCCTCGACGCCCAGGACCCCGCCCCGCACGCGGACGACATCCTGCACCACGCGGAACTGCTCGCCGAACTCGACGCGGCGGCGGCAGGCCGGTGAGGCCGTCGGCGGCGTGGGCGAGTGGCGCCGACGGGCGGCACCGGCGCCCGCCGGGCCGTGTGCCACGCCACCGCGAGCTCGTCGCCGTACGCACGGGCGGCTGGACGCCGGGACAGAGCCCGCCATCACGAGGTGAGCTCGTCCCCCGTACGTCGCGTCCATGAGGGCACGGGCCGCGGCGCGGGTGGCCGCCCGCCCGGGCCGGCCCGTCTCACGGGCCGCGACGCCGGGGCCCCCCGATCATCCGCGGCGGCCCACCCCCGAGCCGCCGTGGATCCCGGTGCCCGCAAACACCGGGAGGCCCCGCAAAAGCGGCAGCGCCCGGCCGGCACCCCGCAGCAGCCCGCGAGAGAGGGAG
>NZ_JBHYIG010000308.1:0-11199 GCF_042740015.1 Streptomyces sp. NPDC059037 | reverse complement strand
TTCGTTGACAGGACGCCAGACGCGTACCAGAAGAACATCGGCGTACCAGAAACCCATCGGCGCATCAGAAGAACGGCGATCCCCACCGGACCCCGGTGTTCCACCTCACTGTGAGGTATGGCACGATGCTGGCCACCTCCCCCACCGGCACAGCCCTCACAGGAGACCCTCCTAGTGCAGAACCCCGCCGTCCCGGAACTGGCACACACCACCACCCGCCCCATCCACTGGCTGGCCACCGCGGCCGCACTCGCCGCCGTCATCGCGGGCTCCTCCTTCCTGCAGCCCGACCCGGCGAACGCCGCACAGGCCGGCTCCAAGCCCTCCGCCAAGAGCGCGGCAGCCCCCGCGCCCGCCCCTGACGCCGATTCCGTCACGTACCCCATCACCTGCGGAAACGTGAAACCCGTCGTCAAGAAGAAGGCCTCCGGCGACCTCGACGGCGACGGCAGACCCGAGACCGTCGCCGTGGTGCACTGCGCTGCCGGATCGGGCACCCCGCCCGACGGCATCTACGTGATCACCCGCGCCACGGAGGGCAAGCCCCGCGTCGTCGCCACCCTCGTCGACCCGCACGACCGGCAGAACGTCAGCGACTTCGCCGTACGTGACGGAGCGATCACCGCCACGCTCCTCGGCTACTCCTCGACCGACGTGCCCCGCTGCTGTCCCGATCAGCGGGACGACGCCAAGTGGCAGTGGAAGGACGGCACGTTCGCACGGTCCACACCGGCCGGAGCACACAGCGTGTGACGGAACCGACACGAGTAAGGGGTCTGTCCCCGCCGGTCACCGGCGGGCACAGACCCCTTGCTCACGCGTGAGTTCGCGGCGGCCTCAGGCCGCGTCGGGACCGTAGACCTCGACGCTGTCCGAAACGCGACGCACATGAATGCAGTCGCCCGGACACTCCTTCGCCGAGTCCACCACATCCCGCAGAAGCGGCAGGGGAACGGGCGTTGTGGCCCCCGGCGCCTGCAACAGCTCGTCGTCGGAGCTCTTCACGTACGCGAGACCGTCGATGTCCAGCTCGAAGACCTCGGGCGCGTACTGCGCGCAGATGCCGTCGCCGGTACAGAGGTCCTGGTCGATCCAGACCTCCAGGGGATCGCCCTCAGGGCCGGTCCCAGCCTCGTTCTGCACGTTCATCTCTCCTGCCGATCGCTGCGTCGGGCCAACCGACTTTGCGGTAAGTCGGGCCAGCCCTGACGGGTGTTGAACGCTTCGACGATACAACCGCCCGCTTTCCGATGTTGTTGGGTGGGTATTCACCTGGCGTGAGGGAGAGCGCAAGGGTGAAGATCGGACACACCCCGACCGTCTTTGTGATCTAGGGGTTTCAATCGACACCCACCCAGGTAGGGTCTGGAAGCGTCCAGCTCCCCTTGGAGGAGGTGAGGACCGTGGCAGCCCACGACGACGACATCAACCGCGGCATCCGGCCGGGGCGAGGGTCTGAAGACCCCGCCGGTCAGGTTGCCTATCTCGAGCAGGAAATCGCCGTCCTGCGACGCAAGCTCGCCGACTCTCCGCGTCATACGAGGATTCTCGAAGAGCGGATCGTCGAGCTGCAGACCAACCTGGCCGGCGTATCCGCGCAGAACGAGCGGCTCGCCAACACGCTCCGTGAGGCCCGAGACCAGATCGTGGCCCTCAAGGAAGAGGTCGACCGGCTCGCACAGCCACCGGCCGGCTTCGGAGTCTTCCTCGTGGCGAACGAGGACGGCACGGCGGACATCTTCACCGGGGGCCGCAAGCTCCGGGTGAACGTCAGCCCCAGCGTGGAGCTCGAAGAGCTCAGGCGCGGCCAGGAAGTCATGCTCAACGAAGCGCTCAACGTGGTCGAGGCCATGGAGTACGAGAGCGTCGGAGACATCGTCACCCTCAAGGAGATCCTCGAGGACGGCGAGCGAGCCCTGGTGGTCGGACACACCGACGAAGAGAGGGTGGTCAGGCTCGCCGAACCACTCCTCGACGTCACCATCAGGCCCGGCGACGCGCTCCTTCTCGAACCGCGCTCCGGCTACGTATATGAAGTGGTTCCCAAGAGCGAGGTCGAAGAGCTCGTCCTCGAAGAGGTTCCGGACATCGGCTACGAACAGATCGGCGGCCTGGGCAACCAGATCGAGCTGATCCGTGACGCGGTCGAACTGCCCTACCTCTACCCGGACCTCTTCAGGGAGCACGAACTGCGGCCGCCCAAGGGCGTGCTGCTCTACGGGCCCCCCGGCTGCGGCAAGACGCTGATCGCGAAGGCCGTCGCCAACTCCCTTGCCAAGAAGGTCGCCGAGGTGACCGGACAGGCCGCGGGGAAGAGCTACTTCCTCAACATCAAGGGACCCGAACTCCTCAACAAGTACGTCGGCGAGACCGAGCGCCACATCCGACTGGTCTTCCAGCGTGCGAGGGAGAAGGCGAGCGAGGGCACCCCCGTCATCGTCTTCTTCGACGAGATGGAATCCCTCTTCCGCACCCGCGGATCCGGTGTCAGCTCGGACGTGGAGAACACCATCGTCCCCCAGCTGCTCGCCGAGATCGACGGCGTGGAAGGCCTGGAGAACGTCATCGTCATCGGCGCCTCCAACCGCGAGGACATGATCGACCCCGCGATCCTGCGCCCCGGACGACTCGACGTGAAGATCAAGATCGAGCGCCCGGACGCCGAGGCGGCGAAGGACATCTTCGCCAAGTACCTCACCGAGCGGCTCCCGCTGCACGCGGACGACCTCGCCGAGCACAGCGCCGACCGGCGCGCCACGGTGGTCGGCATGATCCAGTCCGTCGTGGAGCAGATGTACGCGGAGTCCGAGGAGAACCGCTTCCTCGAGGTGACGTACGCCAACGGCGACAAGGAAGTCCTCTACTTCAAGGACTTCAACTCCGGCGCCATGATCGAGAACATCGTCGGCCGCGCCAAGAAGATGGCCATCAAGGCCTTCCTCGAGGCCAACCAGAAGGGCCTCAGGGTCTCCCACCTCCTCCAGGCTTGCATCGACGAGTTCAAGGAGAACGAGGACCTGCCCAACACGACCAACCCGGACGACTGGGCCCGCATCTCCGGCAAGAAGGGCGAACGGATCGTGTACATCCGTACGCTCGTCACCGGAAAGCAGGGCGCGGACACCGGACGCTCCATCGACACGGTGGCGAACACCGGTCAGTACCTGTAGAAGACAGGGCGGCTGCGGGTGTCCTTCGTGGGTACCCGCAGCTGTCTGTTTTTCAATGAAGGCAATGATCTCCCCACCAGCGCAAAGGCGCTCTAGGCTCTTCGGTACCGCCGAGTCGCGCAGTGCGGGGACGGGCACCGCACACGCACCGGAGAACCAGCGGTACTTGAGCGCCGTTCCCGAAGGGGAGCGCCGCCGGGCAAGGAGGGCCGCATGACCGTACGGCGAGTAATGGGCATCGAGACGGAGTACGGCATCTCCGTCCCCGGGCACCCCAACGCCAATGCCATGCTCACCTCGTCCCAGATCGTCAACGCCTACGCCGCGGCGATGCACCGGGCGCGACGCGCCCGCTGGGACTTCGAGGAGGAGAACCCTCTGCGGGACGCTCGGGGCTTCGACCTCGCACGCGAGTCCGCCGACGCCAGCCAGCTCACCGACGAGGACATCGGCCTCGCCAACGTCATCCTCACCAACGGGGCGCGCCTCTACGTGGACCACGCGCACCCCGAATACAGCTCGCCCGAGGTCACCAATCCCTGGGACGCCGTCCTGTGGGACAAGGCCGGCGAGCGCATCATGGCGGAGGCCGCCGAGCGCGCGGCCCAGCTCCCCGGCGCCCAGCCGATCCACCTCTACAAGAACAACACCGACAACAAGGGCGCCTCCTACGGCACGCACGAGAACTACCTGATGAAGCGGGAGACCCCCTTCTCGGACATCGTGCGCCACCTCACGCCGTTCTTCGTCTCCCGCCAGGTCGTCACCGGCGCGGGACGCGTCGGCATCGGCCAGGACGGCCACGAGCACGGCTTTCAGCTCAGCCAGCGCGCCGACTACTTCGAGGTCGAGGTGGGCCTGGAGACCACCCTCAAGCGGCCCATCATCAACACCCGGGACGAGCCGCACTCCGACGCCGAGAAGTACCGCCGGCTGCACGTGATCATCGGCGACGCGAACCTCTCCGAGATCTCGACGTACCTGAAGCTGGGCACGACATCCCTGGTCCTCGCCATGATCGAGGACGGCTTCATCGCGGTGGACCTCGCCGTCGACCAGCCCGTGCGCACCCTGCACCAGGTCTCCCACGACCCGACCCTCAAGCGTCTCGTCACGCTCCGTAGCGGCCGGACACTCACCGCGGTCCAGCTCCAGATGGAGTACTTCGAGCTGGCCCGCAAATACGTGGAGGAGCGGTACGGCTCCGACGCCGACGAACAGACCAAGGACGTCCTCACCCGCTGGGAAGACGTCCTGGGGCGCCTGGAGACCGATCCCATGAGCCTCTCCGGGGAGCTCGACTGGGTCGCCAAGCGGGAGCTCATGGAGGGCTACCGCCGCAGGGACAGCCTCGACTGGGACGCCGCGAGGCTCCACCTGGTCGACCTCCAGTACGCGGACGTACGCCCCGACAAGGGCCTCTACAACCGCCTGGCGGCCCGCGGCAAGATGAAGCGGCTCCTGGACGAATCACAGGTCGAGCGCGCCCAGACCAAGCCTCCAGAGGACACCCGCGCGTACTTCCGCGGCCGCTGCCTGGAGCAGTACGCGGACGACGTGGCGGCCGCCTCGTGGGATTCGGTCATCTTCGACCTGCCCGGTCGCGACTCCCTCCAGCGTGTGCCCACCCTGGAGCCGCTGCGCGGCACACGCAACCACGTCAAGGAGCTCCTGGACCGCTGCCGCACGGCAGAGGACCTGGTTCGGGTGCTCTCCGGAGGCTGAAAGACCCGGCGTATGGGAATCATCGAGGTGGTCCCCGGACGTTGAGGAAAGTGCGGGGCCGATGTCAGACCTGGCTTATAGGGTCTGATCACGTACATCGAACCGAAATGAGCGGGGTGAGGTACATGGCGACCAAGGACACCGGCGGCGGACAGCAGAAGGCGACACGTTCCACCGAGGAGACCGAGGAGCAGACGCAGGAAGCGCAGGGCTCCGAGGACCTCAAGGAGCGCCAGGAGAAACTGAGCGACGACGTGGACTCCGTTCTGGACGAGATCGACGACGTCCTCGAGGAGAACGCCGAGGACTTCGTGCGGTCCTTTGTACAAAAGGGTGGTCAGTAACGGGCATGGCGGAGCCGGGGGCGAGCGGTGCCGGGAATGCGTGGCGCACGACCGGGCCGCGCATGACCGGCGGCGTCGACGAGCGTCGATGTGATCCGTCTCAACGCCCCTGCCGTACATGTGGATCACCGCCATGAGACGGGTAGGGTCCGTGGCGTACTGTGCTTCAACTGCAATTCGGCCATCGGCAAGTTGGGGGATGAACCCGACACCGTCCGCCGCGCGGCCGCATACCTGGAAGGAAACGCGTGGAAGCCAACACTCGTAGCACCGGGCGTCTACCAGCTGCCTTCCTGACGCCTGGTTCTTCGTCCTTCATGGACTTTCTGTCGGAGCATCAGCCCGAGATCCTGCCGGGCAACCGGCAGTTGCCGCCCACGCAGGGTGTGATCGAGGCGCCGCACGGCACGACGATCGTCGCGACGACGTTCCCCGGGGGCGTGGTGCTCGCCGGTGACCGGCGGGCGACGATGGGCAATGTCATCGCCCAGCGCGACATCGAGAAGGTCTTCCCGGCCGACGAGTACTCGGCCGTCGGCATCGCCGGCACCGCCGGTCTCGCCGTGGAGATGGTCAAGCTCTTCCAACTGGAGCTGGAGCACTTCGAGAAGGTCGAGGGGGCCACGCTCTCCCTGGAGGGCAAGGCCAACCGACTTTCCACGATGATCCGGTCCAACCTGGGCATGGCCATGCAGGGCCTGGCCGTCGTCCCGCTCTTCGCGGGGTACGACGTGGACCGCGAGAAGGGGCGCATTTTCTCGTACGACGTCACGGGCGGGCGTTCCGAGGAGCACGGCTTCGCGGCCACCGGTTCCGGTTCGGTCTTCGCGCGTGGTGCGATGAAGAAGCTCTACCGCAACGATCTGACGGAGCAGGAAGCGACGACGCTCGTCGTGCAGGCGTTGTACGACGCGGCGGACGACGACTCGGCGACGGGTGGTCCGGATGTCGCCCGCCGGATCTATCCCATCGTCACCGTGATCTCCGACGAGGGTTTCCGGCGGCTGGGGGACGAGGAGTCCTCCGAGATCGCCCGCTCGATCCTCGAGCGGCGCCTGGAGCAGCCCGACGGCCCGCGGGCCGCGCTGCTCTGATCGATCCGTATTCGCCACTGACTGAGTCACTGACAGAAAGGGACGGATAGCCGGTGTCGACGCCGTTCTATGTCTCACCCCAGCAGGCCATGGCCGACCGGGCGGAGTACGCCCGCAAGGGCATCGCCCGTGGTCGCAGCCTTGTTGTGCTGCAGTTCGCCGATGGCATCGTGTTCGTCGGCGAGAACCCGTCCCGTGCGCTGCACAAGTTCAGCGAGATCTATGACCGGATCGGCTTCGCGGCCGCCGGCAAGTACAACGAGTACGAGAACCTGCGGATCGGTGGCGTGCGCTACGCCGATCTGCGTGGATACACCTACGACCGCGACGATGTGACGGCCCGTGGGCTCGCGAACGTCTACGCCCAGACGCTCGGCACGATCTTCTCGAGCCAGGCGGAGAAGCCGTACGAGGTGGAGCTGGTCGTCGCCGAGGTCGGGGAGACGGCCGAGGGCGATCAGATCTACCGCCTGCCGCATGACGGTTCGATCGTGGACGAGCACGGCTCGGTCGCGGTCGGCGGCAACGCCGAGCAGATCAGTACGTATCTGGATCAGCGTCACCGGGACAACATGACGTTGGCCGAGGCGCTGAAGCTGGCCGTGCAGGCGCTGTCCCGTGACACCAACGGCAGTGAGCGGGAGATCCCCGCGGAGCGGCTCGAGGTGGCGGTGCTCGACCGGACGCGGCCGCAGCAGCGGAAGTTCAAGCGGATCGTCGGGCGGCAGCTCGCGCGGCTGCTCGAAGGGGACGCTTCGGCGCCCACGGATGCCGCTTCCGACACGGAGGAGACGGACGCGGGTTCCGAGTCCGCTTCCGGGTCCGAGTCCGGGGCCGGCGAGGAGTAGTTCGGTTCGGTGTACGCCCCGTGTCCTGGCCTTCGGGCCGGGGCGCGGGGCGTACGTGTGTGTGCAGTACGTGGCTAGGGCGCGGGGGCGGTCGAGCCGCGGACGACCAGTTCCACGGGGAGGGTGTCGAGGCGGGGTGTGCGGCCGTCGAGGACGGCGAGCAGTGAGGTCATGCCGTGTTCGCCGAAGCGCTCGGCGGGCAGCCGGACGGTGGTGAGCTCGGGCTCCACGGCGGTCGCCAGGGTGAGGTCGTCGAAGCCGGTCACCGAGAGGTCCTCGGGCACCCGCAGGCCCAGTCTGCGGGCCGCTTTGCAGGCGCCCGCGGCGAGGATGTCGTCGTCGCAGACGAGGGCGGTGGGGCGGGGGCCCGGCGCTGCGAGGGCGGTCTCCGTGACGGCGCGGGCGTCGTCGACGGTGAGGGGTGCCCGCACGGTGCGTACGGCGGCTCCGGTGCCGCGCAGCGCCCCGGCGAGGGCGTCGGCGCGTACGTCGAAGGTCCAGGTGTCGACGCCCGCCGCGAGGTGCAGGAAGTCGCGGTGGCCGAGGGACAGCAGATGTTCGGTGACGCGGCGCATGCCGTCGGCGATGTCGAGGTTGACGGTGGCGGTGCCGAGGCTGCCCGCGGGATCGCTGTCGAGCATGACCAGGGGCAGTTCGTCGCCCCGGATCGCGGCGAGGGCGTCGGAGGCCATGGAGGAGGCGAGGACGCCGTCCAGGGAGGCGCGCGCGGAGTCGAAGGGGTCCCGGGCGGGGCCGATGCCGTCGGGGGAGGGGTAGAGCACGACTCCGAAGCCGTTCTCGGCGGCGACGCGGGCGGCGCCGGTGTAGACGCGGGCGAAGAATTCGTTGGTGAGGGCGGGGACGACGAGGAGCGCCGTCCTGGTCCTGCCGAGGCGGAGGTTGCGGGCCGCGAGATTGGGCCGGTAGCCCAGATCCCGGGCGGTGGCGCGGACCCGCTCGGCGGTGCGCTCGGCGACCCGGCCGCGCCACTTCTCGCCGAACACGAGGGAGACGGTGGCCTGGGACACCCCGGCGGCGCGCGCGACGTCGCGGCTGGTGGGGCGCGGCCCCGCGGTCTCCTGCTGTGGCCCGGCCACTCCTGGTACCTCCCCGGTCGATGCCGCGGGACGTCGGTGAGGTGGACCCGCGGTGAGCGCTCATGGTACGTATGACGCTCGACGTTATACGTACAACCTCGGCGCGTCGGTGCCGGGCGAGGGGCGGGAAGCATGGCTGCCGGATACGCGGAGATCCTCCGGACGAGATACGCCGGGCGGCTGCTCGCCGGCACGCTGGTGGGCCGGCTGCCGAACGCGACGGCCGCGATCGCCATCGTGCTGTTCATCCGCGCCGAGGGCGGGACGTACAGCCTGGCCGGCGCTCTGGCCGCGGTGTACGGCGTGGCCAACGCGGTGGGGCAGCCGCTGCTCGGCCGCCTGGTGGACCTCTACGGCCAGCCGCGGATCCAGCTCCCGGCGGCGGTGCTCTCTGCGCTCGGCATGGGGGCCTTCGCGTTCACCGGGCCCGACTCGCTCGCCGCGGCCTATGTGGCGGTGGGTGCGGCCGGGCTGTTCACGCCTCCCCTGGAGGGCGGCCTGCGCGCGCTGTGGCCCGGCGTCCTCGGAAAGGAGGAGCAGGTGCACACGGCGTACGCCATGGACGCCATAGCCCAGGAAGTCATGTTCACCGTGGGCCCGTTGCTCATCACCGGCAGCGTCGCACTCTGGTCGGAGCAGGCCGCGGTGCTCGTCGTGAACGCCATCGGTGTCCTGGGCGCCCTCTCCGTAGTGGTGTCGAAGCCCTCGCGCGCGTGGCGCTCGGCGCCCCGCGAGGCGCACTGGCTCGGCGCGCTGCGCTCCAACGGGCTGCTCGCGCTGCTCGGCGCGTTCCTCTTCATCGGCATGGCGCTGGGCTCCATCACCGTGGCCGGCGTCTCGTACGCCGACGGGCACGGCGGTGACGCGGTCTACGGCTGGATGATGGCGGCGATAGGCCTCGGCGCCCTGGTCGGCGGTTCCGTGTACGGGGCGCGGCAGTGGAGCGGCGTACCGGAGAAGCGTCTTACGGTCCTGGTGGCTCTCCTGGCGCTCTGCTACTGGCCGTTGACGCTGACCCCCGGGCCGGTCGCCATGGTGGCGCTCACGGCCGTGGCGGGTGTCTTCCTGGCGCCCGCGCTCGCCTGTGCGTTCATCATCGTCGACCGGCACGCACCGCGGGGCACGGTCACCGAGGCGTTCTCCTGGCTCGTGACCACGTTCACCGTCGGCGCGTCCCTCGGAACGGCCGCGGCGGGCCCGGTCGTCGAGTGGGGCGGGACGGTGTGGGGCTTCGCGGTGCCGGGCCTCGCCGGTGTGGCCGCGCTGCTTGTTCTGCTGGCCACGGGCCGGGTGCTCGCGCTGCCCTTGGATTCGGCGGTCGTTGCGGGTTCATCGGAAAATGATCGAAACGGTGCTGTCGAACCCGGTTTCAGTGCAGGGCATAAGGCGTAATGTTCAGTCATGGACCGCCGCATTTTCGGGCTGGAGAACGAGTACGGCGTCACGTGCACGTTTAGGGGGCAGCGCCGGCTGTCACCTGACGAGGTGGCGCGCTACCTCTTCCGCCGTGTTGTGTCATGGGGCCGCAGCAGCAACGTCTTTCTGCGGAACGGCGCCCGCCTCTATCTTGACGTCGGGTCACATCCGGAATACGCGACACCGGAATGTGACAACGTGACCGAGCTGGTCACCCACGACAAAGCGGGCGAGCGCATTCTGGAAGGCCTGCTCGTCGACGCCGAACGCCGCCTGCACGAGGAGGGAATCGCGGGCGACGTCTATCTCTTCAAGAACAACACCGACTCGGCGGGAAACTCCTACGGCTGCCACGAGAACTATCTGGTGGCCCGGCACGGGGAGTTCTCGCGGCTCGCGGACATCCTCATTCCGTTCCTGGTCACGCGGCAGCTGCTGTGCGGTGCGGGCAAGGTGCTGCAGACTCCGCGCGGCGCCGTGTACTGCGTCAGCCAGCGGGCCGAGCACATCTGGGAGGGGGTCTCCTCCGCGACCACCCGCTCCCGGCCGATCATCAACACCCGCGACGAACCGCACGCGGACGCCGAGCGCTACCGCAGGCTGCACGTCATCGTCGGCGACTCGAACATGTCCGAGACGACCATGCTCCTCAAGGTCGGTGCCACCGACCTCGTCCTGCGCATGATCGAGGCGGGCACGGTGATGCGGGACCTGACCCTGGAGAACCCGATCCGGGCCATCCGCGAGGTCAGCCACGACATCACGGGCCGCCGCAAGGTCCGTCTGGCCAGTGGCCGTGAGGCCTCGGCCCTCGAAGTGCAGCGCGAGTACTACGAAAAGGCCGTGGACTTCGTGGAGCGCCGCGGCATCCGCACGGGCACGGTCGAGCAGGTCCTCGAACTGTGGGGCCGCACACTCGACGCGATCGAGGCCGAGGACCTCGACCGGATCGGCACCGAGATCGACTGGGTCATGAAGTACAAGCTCATCGAGCGGTACCGCGCGAAGAACAACATGACCATGTCGCACCCCCGGGTCGCGCAGATAGACCTCGCGTACCACGACATCCACCGTCGGCGTGGTCTGTACTACCTCCTGGAGCGAAAGGGACAAGCCGCCCGTATCTGCAACGACTTGAAGATCTTCGAGGGCAAGTCCGTGCCCCCGCAGACCACCCGAGCGCGGCTGCGCGGTGACTTCATCCGCCGGGCCCAGGAGCAGCGCCGCGACTTCACGGTCGACTGGGTGCACTTGAAGCTCAACGACCAGGCGCAGCGCACGGTTTTGTGCAAGGACCCCTTCCGGTCGGTGGACGACCGGGTGGAGAAGCTCATCGCCGGTATGTGATCGCCGGTATGTAAACCCCTGAGACGGGTGGTGGGGTGGGGGGAACCAACCCCGGGGGGGGGGGGGGGGGCGCCCGGGCCCCCCCCCCCGGCACGGGGGTTTGTGGGAGCCCACCCCCCCAAACACCACAAACACACACACCCCCCCACTCCCACGCC
>NZ_JBHYIG010000307.1:8250-11212 GCF_042740015.1 Streptomyces sp. NPDC059037 | reverse complement strand
ACGCGCCGGACAGATCCCGGCGCTTGGGGGTGGGCCTTTCGTCATGTGCTCGCGCGGCGACGTATGGCGGCGTACTACGCGAGGGCCTCCACGGCCGCCGTAGCGAAACCGTGGTCCTGCTCGGGCGCTCCGCCGCCGACACCGATGGCGCCGATCAGCCGGCCGTCGCGGTGGACCGGAATGCCGCCGGCGATGAAGAGCAGCGGCCGGTCGAGGGCGGTGGGCAGGGTGTGGAAGGGGCCGTCCGGCTTGACCAGGTCGACGAGGTCGGCGGTCGGGGCGTTGAGCTGAAGCGCCGTGTACGCCTTGCGGGTGCTGGTCTCTCCGGAGATCAGCACGGCCCGGTCGTCACGCCGGAAGGCCAGCAGATGCCCGCCCGCGTCGAGGACGGTGACGCTGACCGTGACACCGGCGGCCTCGGCCGCGCGGTGGGCCGTGGAGACGAGCGCCTCGGCGTCCTGGATGGTCAGCGGGGCGACAGCGGTGGCGGTGGTGTTCATGGGGGGGTTCTCCTTGTGCGGGGGGGGGGCTATGGGGGGCGGGGTCAGTGGTGGACGGGCGCCGGCTGCTCCAGCGGGGCCGCTCCCGCGACGACCAGGCTCGGGGTGGCCGAGCGGCGCTCGAGCACCGCCGAGAGCACGGCCAGGAAGAGCGCGGAGCCCGCCAGGACCGCGCCCACCCAGTTCGGGGCGGTGTAGCCGAGGCCCGCGGAGATCACGAGGCCGCCGAGCCAGGCCGAGAGGGCGTTGCCGAGGTTGAAGGCGCCGATGTTCACGGCCGATGCGAGCGTGGGCGCGCCGGAGGCCTGGTCGAGCACCCGCTTCTGCAGCGGCGGCACGGTCGCGAATCCCAGGGCGCCGATCAGGGTGATGGTCACGGCTGCCGCGATCTTGTTGTGCGCGGTGAAGGTGAAGAGGGCGAGCACCACGGCAAGCCCGCTCAGCGAGATGTAGAGCAGCGGCATCAGCGCGCGGTCCGCGAACTTCCCGCCGATCAGGTTGCCTGCGACCATGCCGAGGCCGAAGAGGACGAGCAGCCAGGTCACGGAGGAGTCCGCGTAGCCCGCGACGTCCGTCATCATCGGCGCGAGGTAGGTGACGGCCGCGAAGACACCGCCGAAGCCGAGGATCGTCATCGCCATGGCGAGCAGTACTTGTACGTTGCGGAACGCGGCCAGCTCATGGCGGAGCCGTACGCCCTGGGGCTTGGGCAGGTCCGGGACCAGCTTGGCGATGCCCACGAGGCCGATGACGCCGAGGCCGGCCACGATGGCGAAGGTGATGCGCCAGCCGAGGGTCTGCCCGACGAGCGTGCCGAGCGGCACACCGACCACATTGGCCACGGTGAGGCCCGTGAACATCATGGCGATCGCTCCGGCCTTCTTCTCCGGTGCGACCAGCTCCGCCGCGACGACCGATCCGATGCCGAAGAAGGCTCCATGGGCGAGCGAGGCGACGACCCGGCCCGCCAGCATCACGCCGAAGGCCGGGGCCACGGCGGAGAGCAGATTGCCCGCGATGAACAGGCCCATCAGGATCATCAGCATCCGCTTGCGCGAAATACGGGTGCCGAGGACGGTCATCAGGGGAGCGCCGAGGACGACGCCGAGTGCGTAGCCGGTCACGAGGAGACCGGCCGTGGGGATGGAGACGCCGAAGTCACCCGCGACCTCAGGGAGCAGTCCCATGATCACGAACTCTGTGGTCCCGATTCCGAAGGCCCCGATCGCGAGGGCCAGTAGCGCGAGAGGCATGGTTCTACCTTCCAAGACGATTGCAGGTGCGCTTAGCTTGCGCCCACAATAGTTGCAGACGCGGGATACTTGCAACCGCTGGATATTGCGTACGTGCACTATCCTGGTTTCAGCCGCTCCGGGACGGAGGAACAAGAGCCATGACAGCGACGGACCCCGCACTGACCGCCCTTGCACAGGGCTGGTGCGCGCTCTCCCTGCTCCACGGGAAGATCGAGACCCACATCGAGCGCGTCCTGCAGGCCAAGCACGGCCTGAGCGTGCGCGAGTACTCCCTGCTCGACGTCCTCAGCCGGCAGCACGACGGAGAGGGCGGCCATCTACAGATGAAGCAGGTCGCCGACGCCGTCGTGCTCAGCCAGAGCGCCACCACACGCCTGGTCACCCGGCTCGAGGACCGCGGGCTGCTCGCCCGCTATCTGTGCCCGACCGACCGCCGGGGCATCTACACCGACGTCAGCGAGTCGGGAGCCGCGCTGCTCGCCGAGGCGCGTCCCACCAATGACACCGCGCTGCGCGAGGCGCTCGACGCGGCGGCGCTGGAACCGGAGCTCGCGCCGCTGGTCAGGGCCGTGGAAGCGGTGCGCGTACCGGCGTAATGACTGAACGACCGGCAGGTGGCCGCATAGGCTGCGGCTCATGGGAGATCTTGAGATACGCCCGGCCGTGGCCGACGACATCCCCGCCATCGTGAAGATGCTCGCCGATGACTCGCTGGGCAACCATCGCGAGTCGCCGGACGACCTCACGCCGTACCTCGCCGCGTACGAGCGACTGGCCGGCGACCCGAACCAGCACCAGGTCGTCGCCGTACGCGAAGGACGCGTCGTCGGCACCCTTCAGCTCACGATCATTCACGGGCTGTCCCGGAAGGGGGCCACCCGGTCGATCATCGAGGCCGTACGCATCCACGCCGACGAGCGCGGCAGTGGCCTCGGCACCCGCTTCATCGAGTGGGCCATCGAGGAATCCCGGCGCCAGAACTGCGAGTTGGTGCAGCTGACCTCCGACGCCACCCGCACCGATGCCCATCGCTTCTACGAGCGGCTCGGGTTCACGGCATCGCATGTGGGCTTCAAGTTGCAGCTCTGACGCTGCCGTTGACGTGTCGTACGGGTGGGGGGGGGGGGGGGGGTGGTGGGTAGGGAGAGCAGACGCGCGCGCGCGAGCGCGGCGGGGGCGGGCCCCCGCCCGCGCGCGCCCCCCCCC
>NZ_JBHYIG010000307.1:0-8240 GCF_042740015.1 Streptomyces sp. NPDC059037 | reverse complement strand
ATCCTCTTCGTAGTCCTTGTGCGCTGTGTTTCTGTTGCTGTGTCTGTGCGGGTTCGTCCCCCCCACCCCCCAACCCCCCCCCCGCCCCGCCGCGCTCCTACTGGGGAAGTCCGCGCCACCCCTCCGGGTCCACTCCGCCCGGCACGGGGGCGCCCGTGTCGTACGGCTCCCGAGTGAAGACGAACGAGCCGAGGTCGAGATGGCTCACCGACCCGTCCGGCCGCCGCACCGCCCGCAGGATCTCCCCCGCGAAGTAGCCGTCGAGCCCGGTCCAGGTGCCGTCGCCGTTCGGCCGGAACCGCGAGCCTCGGCCGCCGCCGACCAGGGGCGCAAGACCGACCGCCCCGTCGGCCGCCGGCCGCAGCACGAAGGTGTTCGTCCCCCAGTGCCAGGGCCCCGCGAGCTCCAGCAGAGCCGCGTCCAGCTCAGGCAGCGGCCGCCATGCATCGGGGATACGCGGCTCGGCCTCGGCAACGATCAGGAGCAGCTCGGCGGCCAGCGACGTCACGGCGGGGCCGGAGGTGCAGTTGGTCAGCGTGACCGCCACCAGACCTTCCTCCTCGATCGCCCACAGTCCGGCCATGAAGCCCGGCAGCGAGCCCCCGTGCCCGACCAGCGTGCGCCCGTCCACTCGGAGCACCTGCGCGCCGAGCCCGTACGTCGAGTTCCAGTCCCCCGGCGGCGTGGGCGCCGCCGGAGTCCTCATCTCCCGTACCGAATCGGCAGACAGGACACGGTCATCGCCCGCCAGGAGGAAGGCACCGAAGCGGGCCAGGTCCGCCGTCGTGGACCACAGCTGACCGGCCGGTGCCATGAGACCCAGGTCCTCGGCGGGTTCGGGCATCATCACGTCCGCCCACGGATGGACGGCCCAGCCGCCCGCGTGCGGCGCCTGCGGCTGTGCGCTCGTACGGTCCAGGCCCAGTGGCTCCAGGATCTCGCGGCGCAGCACGGCTTCCCAGGAATCGCCCCGGAGCGCCTCGATCAGCGAACCGAGCAGCGTGTAGCCGGGGTTGGAGTAGTGGAAGCGGCGCCCGGTGGGGTGCTTGAAGGGCTGCTCACCGAGTACGTCCTCCAGCTCGGGACGCTGCGCACCGGGCGTACGCTCCCACCACTCCCCGGGGGTCTCGGCCGCCAACCCGCTGGTGTGCGCGAGCAGTTCCGCAATGGTGACGTCGCCCGCGGCCGTGCCCGGAAGGTGCTTCTCCAGGGGATCGGAGAGGTCAAGGGCGCCTTCGTCGCGCAGCCGCATCACCAGGACGGCGGTGAAGGTCTTGGTGATCGAGCCGATGCGGTACTGGACGTTCTCGTCCGGCGCATGCCCCTCGACGCAGCTGCGGCCCTCGGTCCACACCAACTCGCCGTCCCTGAGCACCGAGGCGACAAGGGAGGGAGCCCGGCCCTCCGCCTGAGCGGTGGCGACGCGGTGCAGCAGGGCTCGGCGGGTGGTGGGCAGCAGCTCTTCACGGGGTGATGTCATGGCCCTAGTCCACCTTTGGAGAGGCCGCGCGTCGAGCGAATTCCGCCGGCCGCGCTACGCGGTACGCCTACCTGTGGCCTTGAAGAACGTGTAGTGGAAGGTCCCGTCGTCGTCCGCGGTCCTGCGCAGGTCGGCGATCCCGCGGTCCCAGTCGGCCTCGGTGATGAGCGCCGCGGCCAGCGCGTCCTCCCTGACGGACTCGATCATGGCGGTGAACGTGCTGCGGGTGAAACCGTCGACCAGCGCGGGGCGGGTCCGGTCCGCGTAGACGGTGCACGCCCGCACCCTGACGTCGTCGTATCCGGCCCTCGCGACCAGGGGCTGCAACTCCCGCCCGATCAGGCCGTTTCCACCACTATCCGCCTGCAACTGGACCAGGCAGCCGATCGCCGCACGGGCGTAGGCACTGTCCGGGTGGAAGAACGCCGATGCGTGGTCCCCCTCGATCGCGGTGAGGCTCCCGCCGGGTCGCAGCAGCCTCCGCAGCGCGGAGAGAGCGCGCCGGGGAGCGGCCAGGTGCTCCAGGACGAAGCACACGAAGATGTGGTCGAACGCGGCATCCGGGAAAGGAAGATCGAAGAGATCGGCGCGGCACCACGTGACGTCCGCGTATGGCGCGTGGGCCTCGACGCGGGCGCGGGCCTGTGCCAGCGAGTCCGCCGAGCGGTCGACGGCGACGATGTGCGCCCCGGGGCTGGAGTCGACCAGGTGGACGGTCTGGGCGCCGACCCCGCAGCCGACCTCCAGAACCCGGCTGCCCGCGGGATACGCCGTGCCTTCGTGCAGCAGCGCGGCAAGGGTGTCCGCCTGGTCACCGAGCCTGCGGGCCTCGCGGTCCGAGTATCCGTGGACATAGTCAACTGCCGGGAGGATGGCGGGAGATGAGGGCGCGGGGTTCGTGGTGGCTGTGTGCATGGCTTCAGCCTGCTGTCACTATGGCCCGGTGAACAGGTCCAATGACCATGCTGCCGACCGGTCCATAGCGCCGTCTCCTGGGGCCGACTTCCTCCAGCTGAACATCGACGATGCCCCGCCCGGCGGGCGCGCGGACTGGCTGGCCCGGCGGCTGCGCCTCGCGATAGCGGACGGCCGCCTGCCGGTGGGCAGCAGGCTGCCGGCCACCCGGACCCTGGCGGGCGAACTGCGCGTGTCCCGCGGCGTGATCACCGAGGCGTACCAGCGCCTGAGCGAGGACGGGCATGTCGCGGGGCGGGGGCGCAACGGCACCGTGGTGGTCGCCGCGCCCGTGACGGTCCGGTCGGAGGGCGAAAGGCCCGGCGGCGGAGAGGGCACACGCACGCAGCCGCATCCACCGCCGAGCGCACTCTTCGCCACCGCGCCCGGCACGGACATCTTCGACGCGCTGCGGGACGCACCGGCCCGGATCGACCTCTCGCCCGGGGTGCCCGATCTCGCGGCGTTCCCGCGCACCGCGTGGCTCCGCGCCGAACGCACCGTACTCAAGGAACTCCCGGCCTCTTCCTTCGGATACGGAGACCCGCGCGGGGCCCGGGAACTGCGCGTCGCCCTTGCCCACTGGCTGGCCCGCAGCCGGGGCATCCGCGTCGATCCGGACGAGGTCGTCGTCACCGCGGGCACGGCTCAGACCCTCACTCTGGCCGGTCAGGTGCTGCACGACGACGGGATGCGCGCGGTGGCCGTGGAGGACCCCGGCGCGCTCGGCGCCCGGCAGCATCTGCGCAACGCGCGCCTGGACACCCCGCCCGTCCCGGTCGACGCCGACGGCATCCGCGTCGACGCACTGGAGACCACGGGCGCTCCCGCCGTCCTGCTGACACCGGCTCACCAGTTCCCGACCGGCGTCGTGCTCGGCGGCCGACGCCGGCGCGCGCTGATGCGCTGGGCCACGGAGCACGACGGGCTGATCATCGAGGACGACTACGACGCCGAGCACCGCTACGACCGCGCCCCGGTCCCCGCCCTGCGTTCCCTGCTCGCCGAGCACGTCCTGTACACCGGCAGCGTGTCCAAGCTGCTCGCTCCGGCGCTGCGCATCGGCTGGGCCATCGCGCCGCCCCGGCGCCGGGACGCGCTCGTCGCCGCCAAACGCTTCGCCGACCTCGGCAGCGCCGTACTGCCGCAGCTCGTCCTGGCCCAGCTGATGGAATCCGGCGCGCTGGAACGCCAGTTGCGTCTTCTGCGCGGGCGCCATCGCCGACGCAGGGACGCGATGATCGCCGCGATCAGGAGCCGGCTGCCGGACGCCGTCGTGCACGGCGCCGCTGCCGGCCTGCATCTGACGATCACCTTCGACGCCGCGTTCCGCGACACCGACCTGGCCGCGGCGGCCCTGCTGCGCGGTGTGAAGGTCCAGCCCTTGTCCTGGCACGGCCAGCGCCCGCACCGCCCGGGCCTCGTCCTCGGCTACGCGGCACCCACCGCCACCGACATCGCCGAGGGCATCTCCCTCCTCGGCGACGCCGTGCGGGACTTGGCCTGACTGCGGGTTCTCAGCAGCCGAGCCGCCCGTAGAGGGTTACTGCCGCCGCTGGCCAAGGATGCAGAACTCGATGAGTCTGCGGCACCGAACACCAGGACTGCATGCGAGCCCAGATCGCGCACCAATGAGTTTCCCGCGCCGCGTCGGTCTGTACGCATGAGACCGACTCACGGAAGGCTGGCGCCATGCGGAAACTGATCTACGGCATGAACCTGACCCTGGACGGCTACATCGCCGCGCCCGGCGACGACATCGGCTGGAGCGCGCCGAGCGACGAGCTGTTCCAGTTCTGGTCCGACCAGTTGCAGGCGACCGACCTGACGCTGTACGGGCGCAAGCTGTGGCAGACGATGAGCTCCTACTGGCCGACCGGCGACCAGCAGCCCAACGCCACCCCGGCTCAGATCGAGTTCGCGCGCCGCTGGCGGGGCATGTCGAAGGTGGTGTTCTCCTCGACGATCGACAAGGTCGACTGGAACACCCGCCTGGTCACCGGCGACGCGGTCACCGAGATCGCCCGGCTCAAGGCCGAGGACGGCGGCCCGATGGACATCGGCGGCGCGACGCTCGCCGGGGCCGCCATGCGGGCCGGGCTGATTGACGAGTACGTGCTGGCCACCGCGCCGGTCCTGGTGGGCGGCGGCACGCCGTTCTTCACCGCGCTGGACAACTGGGTGAACCTGAACCTGGTGGAGACGCGGACATTTCCCAACGGCGTGATCCTGACCAGGTACGAGACGAGGCGCTGAGCGCCCGTCCGGGAGTCACCGGCCATATGGTCCGCGGGTGACACCGGAGGAGCTGGCTCGGTTGCGCCGCGCAGCGGGCGAAGGCGTTGCCATCCATCTGCCAACTGCCCTGAGATTCCGCCAAGGCTTTCGAGACCCTGCAGCTGACTGCTGTTACGTCTGCGCCATGTCCACGAAGCGCGAGTAGTGGCCCTGGAAGGCGACCGTGATCGTGGCCGTCGGGCCGTTACGGTGCTTGCCCACGATGATGTCCGCCTCGCCCGCGCGCGGGGACTCCTTCTCGTACGCGTCCTCGCGGTGCAGCAGGATGACCATGTCGGCGTCCTGCTCGATCGATCCGGATTCACGCAGGTCGGAGACCTGGGGCTTCTTGTCCGTGCGCTGCTCGGGGCCACGGTTCAGCTGCGAGAGCGCGATGACCGGGACTTCGAGCTCCTTGGCGAGCAGCTTCAGGTTTCGCGACATGTCCGAGACCTCCTGCTGGCGGCTCTCGGCGCGCTTCGAACCACCGGACTGCATCAGCTGCAGATAGTCGATGATCACGAGCTTGATGTCGCTGCGCTGCTTGAGGCGGCGGCACTTGGCGCGGATCTCCATCATCGACAGGTTCGGGGAGTCGTCGATGTAAAGGGGGGCGGCCGAGACCTCGGGCATACGGCGCGCGAGGCGCGTCCAGTCCTCGTCCGTCATGGTGCCGGAGCGCATGTGGTGCAGCGCGACACGGGCCTCCGCGGAGAGCAGACGCATCGCGATCTCGTTGCGCCCCATCTCCAGGGAGAAGATGACGCTGGGCAGGTTGTGCTTGATCGAACAGGCCCGTGCGAAGTCGAGGGCCAGCGTGGACTTACCCATGGCGGGACGGGCGGCGATGACGATCATCTGGCCCGGGTGCAGGCCGTTCGTCAGCGAGTCGAAGTCGGTGAAGCCCGTCGGCACACCGGTCATCTCACCGCTGCGCGAACCGATCGCCTCGATCTCGTCGAGCGCGCCCTCCATGATGTCGCCGAGCGGCAGATAGTCCTCGCTGGTGCGCTGCTCGGTGACCGCGTAGATCTCGGCCTGGGCGCTGTTGACGATTTCGTCGACGTCGCCGTCGGCCGCGTATCCCATCTGCGTGATGCGGGTGCCGGCCTCGACGAGGCGGCGCAGGACCGCGCGCTCGTGGACGATCTCCGCGTAGTACTCGGCGTTCGCCGCAGTCGGCACCGTCTGCACCAGCGTGTGCAGATACGGGGCGCCGCCCACCTTGGTGATCTCGCCACGCTTGGTGAGCTCGGCGGCGGTGGTGATCGGGTCGGCCGGCTCGCCCTTCGCGTACAGGTCGAGGATCGCGGTGTAGATCGTCTCGTGCGCGGGCCGGTAGAAGTCATGGCCCTTGAGGACCTCGACGACATCGGCGATGGCGTCCTTGGAGAGGAGCATGCCGCCGAGCACCGACTGCTCCGCGTCGAGGTCCTGCGGCGGTACGCGCTCAAACGCGGTGCCTCCGCCGTCCCAGCCGCCGCCTTCGCGGCCCCGCTCGTGCTGTTCGTCGCGGCCGCGGCCGCCGTCACGGCGCCGGGAGGCGGGCAGACGATCACTGGGACCGCTGTCGGCCCAGGGGTCGTCCAAAGGCTCGGAAATACTCACCGGGCCACCTCCTCCCGTCCGCCGCGCGGACCTCGCCGTGCCCCTCTTTCTTACGGCACGACACTGACAAATGAGTCGCCCAACTCCGGTTCTGACGCGTCGGGTTTACCGGGTTTCCGCAGTCGGAAGACGAGGGGGGCGCCGCACCACGGTAGGCCCGTGGCCACCGTCAGCCAATCTGGTTATCCACAGGCGGTGTGGATGACGGGCGCGATGCTGTGGAGAACCCCGCAAAACCTGTGCACGGCCCGGTGGACAGCCCTGTGAACAAGCCCTCAGCCCTCTCCGCAAACCGGCTCTGACCTGCAACGTTCCCATCCACCGGCTGTGCAGAAGAAAAACTTCCCCAGTCGGACCAAGATCGCGACAAACAGTGCGCCACCGAGCGTCCCACCGAAGACCAAGTAAGGGTTCATTAGCCGTTGCATCTCTTACCTGTGGAAGATTACATTGGTGTCCATGACACAGGCTCCCGCGGCACCCAAGGCCGCACGGCGACGGCATGACCGAGAGATCATCGCACTCGCCGTCCCCGCCTTCGGCGCACTCGTCGCCGAGCCTCTCTTCGTGATGGCCGACAGCGCCATCGTCGGCCATCTCGGCACCGCGCAACTGGCCGGTCTCGGCGTTGCCTCGGCTCTCCTCACCACCGCCGTGAGCGTCTTCGTCTTCCTTGCCTACGCCACCACGGCCGCCGTCGCCCGACGGGTCGGCGCCGGAGATCTCCAGGCCGCCATCCGCCAGGGCATGGACGGCATCTGGCTCGCCCTCCTGCTCGGCGCCGCCGTCATCGCCGTCGTCCTGCCCACCGCACCCGCGCTCGTCGAGCTCTTCGGCGCATCGGACACCGCCGCCCCGTACGCGGTCACGTATCTCCGCATCTCCTCGCTCGGCATTCCGGCCATGCTCGTCGTGCTCGCCGCCACCGGTGTACTGCGCGGCCTGCAGGACACGAAGACCCCGCTGTACGTCGCCATCGGCGGTTTCATCGCCAACGGCGTCCTCAATGTGGGCCTCGTGTACGGCGCGGACCTCGGCATCGCCGGTTCCGCCTGGGGCACCGTCATCGCCCAGTGCGCCATGGCCGCCGTGTACCTCTTCGTCGTCGTACGCGGAGCCAGACGCCACGGCGCCTCACTGCGCCCCGACGCCGCCGGCATCAGGGCCTGCGCCCAGGCAGGCGCGCCCCTTCTCGTCCGTACGCTCTCACTGCGGGCGATCCTCATGATCGCTACCGCAGTGGCCGCCCGCCTGGGCGACGCCGATGTGGCCGCCCACCAGATCATCCTGTCCCTGTGGAGTCTGCTGGCGTTCGCCCTCGACGCCATCGCCATCGCGGGTCAGGCGATCGTCGGCCGCTATCTGGGAGCGAACGACGCCCAGGGCGCGCGCGACGTCTGCCGCCGGATGGTGCAGTGGGGCATCGCATCGGGGATCGTGCTCGGCGTCCTGGTCGTCCTGGCCCGGCCGTTGTTCATCCCGCTGTTCACGAGTGACGCGGCGGTCGAGGACGCGGCGCTGCCCGCCCTCGTGGTGGTGGCCATCGCCCAGCCGATCTGCGGCATCGTCTATGTCCTGGACGGCGTCCTGATGGGAGCCGGCGACGGCCCCTACCTGGCCTGGGCCATGCTGGCCACGCTCGCCGTCTTCGTCCCCGTCGCCCTCTTGGTGCCCACCCTGGGCGGCGGCCTGACGGCACTGTGGGGAGCGATGACGCTCATGATGGCGGTACGGATGATCACCCTGTGGCTGCGATCCCGCTCGGGACGCTGGATCGTCACGGGCGCCACACGCTGAGGCGTTTCACGACGCTGAGCTGTTTCACGTGAAACATGTGGGGCCTGTCTCTTATAAACAACTTACGCTGCCGACGCCAAATCAAGTGTTTTTGAAGGGGGGGGCCGTCTGAGTGAACATCTGG
>NZ_JBHYIG010000306.1:7781-11222 GCF_042740015.1 Streptomyces sp. NPDC059037 | reverse complement strand
GGGGGGGCGGCCCCCCCCCCCCCCCGCGGGGGTGGCGGGGGGGGGGCGGCGCGGGGGCGGCCTCGTCGCCCAGCTTCGGCTGCTCATTGCACCCACTTTTTTTGCCCGGCGCTTTGGGCGCCCCCGTCTTCTTGGCGACGGCCTTCTTTGCCGTCGTCTTCTTGGCAGCGACCTTCTTCGCGGGCGCGTCCTCAGCTGCGACATCTGCGGCCGACGCCTCGGGGGCGGCGGTCGCGGTGGCCTGCTTCGCCGTGGCCGTCTTGGCCGCGACGGTCTTGGTCGCGGTGCGCTTGGCCGGGCTCTTCGCTGCGACGCTCTTGCGGGGGCGCTTCGGCTCCGCGGCACTGACCATCAGCGTCACACCCTCTTCCTCGAGGATCTGGTTGAGGCTGCGCAGAACGTTCTTCCACTGAGTGGCCGGAATCTGGTCAGCTTCGAAGGCACGACGCACGTCATCGCCGGCGATCTGCCCATCAGCCTTTCCCCGCTCGATGAGCGCCATGACAGAGACGGATTCGGCGATCTCCGGCGGGAGCGTACGGGATGTGCTGGCCGACACGAACAACCTCTCGGAACGTTGGAAAACGGCTTCCGGCCCAGTCCATTGTGGACCAGGACCGACGACCGACGACTGGGGATGGGTCGACGGCGCAGGCGGGCCGGGGAGCTACACAGCGTCGCGGACGACGTCTGTATTCCCTCCTCGGCTATCACCTCTTAGGTCATCGCGCTGCCCCGAGGAGCGTTACGCCCAATCTACGTGGCCCGAGTCACACCCCGTAAGCACTCAAAAGCGTCCAGGCACTGTCAAAACTGACCAGAATCCATTCCTTGACCTGCTCCATGAGGGCATTGGCCGTCTCCACGAGGGCAACAACACCGTCGCCGGACCCCACCGGATTCCCCGAGGAACCCGCACAGGTCCGGCGACGGTGCCACGTCAACGGAGTGATGAGGTGAGGCCGCGGGGCGCATGCGCCGGCCGTACTGCCGCAGACCCGGACAGTCAGTGCTCGCGGGGGGCGGGCACGACGCGCTCCACCTCCGGGTGGACGGTGAGCAGCTGCCGCATGGCGGCCTCGGCGCCCGGACCGTCGCCCGCAGCGAGGGCGTCGGCGATGCGCGAGTGGTGGACCAGGGACGCCTCGGTGGGCCGGTCACAGCCCGTGACCGGACCGCCGGACACCTGGAGCGCGGCCGAGACGATGCCGGACAGGTGCTCCAGCATGCGGTTGCTGGCGAGCTGGATGAGCAGCGAGTGGAACTCGGCGTCGGCGCGGGAGAAGGTGATCGCGTCACCCTGGCTCAAGGAGTGGCCCATGATCTCCACCATGTCGGCGAGCCGCTGCTGCACCTCCTCACGTCCGTGCCCCGCGGCGAGCCGGGCGGCGAGGGGCTCGATCGTCCAGCGCAGCTCGCTGAGCTCACGCCGCTGGTCGTCGCGCTGCGGCCCGAACGCCCGCCACTCGATGATGTCCGGGTCGAGGAGGTTCCAGTCGCTGACGGGGCGCACGCGCGTGCCGACGTTGGGACGGGCGCTGACCAGACCCTTGGCCTCGAGCACGCGCAGCGACTCGCGGACGACGGTGCGGGAGACCTCGAAGCGCTGGCCGATCTCCTCGGGGACCAGCGGGCGGTCGGCGCCCAGATCCCCGGAGACGATCATCTGCCCGAGCTGCTGGACGAGTTGGCCGTGCAGCCCGCGGCCGCGGCTGCCGGCGGCGCGTCGGCCCACACGGCCGAGATCCTGGTCGGCGGCGTCCCACGAGGGCGCGACTACGCGGTCGGCACCGGGGGCCTCCGCGTAGGGGTAGCGGTCGAGTTCGCCCGGGCCGGCGAGGCCGGAGTCTGCGGAGCGGGCGGCGGTCATCATGGTGTGCGCAAGGGTACTCACGGATCCTTTGTCGGCGTGGCCCCCAAGTCCCTTGAGGTCTTTGGTGAAAAGCACACGAAAGGGTGATCGCTTACCCCGTCGCAATTGACGCCTTATCGGAAAGAAATGGGCGTTCTCCGGGGAGTTGCGCGCAGCACGGGTAGGGAAGCGCCGGGCGGTCGTTATCGGACTCGGCTACGCATCGTCGTGAGCAGAAACGCGCAGAGCAGAGCGGTCAGCGACAACATCAGTGCACTGCCCACAGGTTGAGCGATCATCCGAACACCGCCGGCCAGATACCGCTCCGCACCGAACGGCCACTGCACCAGAGCGAGATCACGCAGCCTTCCCGGCAGACCCGCCGCCGATCGCACAGACGGTCCCTCCAAGGCCTTTTGTACGAGGGGTACGACGACGATCGGCACCGCGACGACCGCGGCCAGGCCGGCGGCGGTCGACCGGAAGACTCCCCCGGCGAGAACGCCTGCCCAGGCGCACCCCACCACCAGGGCGACCCAACTCGCGCTCAGCGAGAGCCAGTCGGCGGGAACTTCCGTGAGCGCGTATCCGTATACCAAGTGGAGCACCGCAGCATCGGCGGCGACGACCAACAGGCCCAGCACAAGCGCGGTGCCCGCCGCGACGAGCAACTTGGCGCAGAGCAGCCCCAGGCGGCGCGGGACGGTGCCCTGGTCTGCGGCGAGGGCGGGATGACGGAACTCTTCGCCGAAGGCGAGAGCGCCAAGCAGCCCGGCACCAAGGGCCGCGGGCGGCAAGGGGAGTTCCTGGGGCCAGGCCGCCAGCAGACGCGACTGCGGCGTGTGCCCGCTCCTGGCGAGGAAGACGCAGACGACGGCGGAGACGGCGAGCACGGCAGCCGCGGTGAGGTATCCGGTGCCGACACCGGCAGCGCGGCGCAGCTCGTAACGGAGGGGGCGCAGCGGGCCGCGCGACGGACGGACCGAGATGGGGGGCGGCAAAGGAGACATGGGGGCTTGCGACCGCGGAGTGGACGGGGCAAGCGCGGATTCGGTTGCTTGCGGGGCTTCAGTGGCAAGCGGGACGATGATCTTGGCCTTGGGTTCGGTCTCGGGCTGCGGGTCGCCCATTGCGGCCGGGGGCGCAGCGGTCTGGGGCTGTGGGTCGGCAGCAGTGGCCTGGGGGGCAGCGGTCTCAGGCTGTGGGTCGGCCGCAGACGCCTGGGGGACAGCGGGGTCAAACCGCGGATCGAACGCAGCCGCCCGCGGCCCCGCGGTCTCAAGCCGCGGGTCGGCCACTGCAGCCCGGGCGGCAGCGGTCTCAGGCCCGGGTTCGAGGGCAGCGGCCCGCGTCGCCGGGATCTCAGGCTCCGGGGCGGCCACTGCCGCTCGGGGGGCAGCGGCCTCGGGCCGGGGGTCGACCACCCCGGTCGCCGTGATCTCAAGCCGCGGTTCGCCCGCTACCGCCCGGGGCGCTGCCGCCAGCGGAATCTCGCCCGAGCGCCCGCTCTCGTCTCCGCCTTCGCCCTCCGGTGCCGGCTGCCGATCCGCGTCCGCGCGGTCGATCGAATCCGCCGCGCCGGAGGACTC
>NZ_JBHYIG010000306.1:0-7771 GCF_042740015.1 Streptomyces sp. NPDC059037 | reverse complement strand
ACCCCTCACACCCCCCCGGGTGCTGGACCCCCCCCTCCCGCCGCTGAACCTACCCACCCCCCCCCTGGACATACCCCCCCCCCCCCCCCGGACTCAGAGGGTCCACCTTCGGTCCTGTACACCGCCGAAGGCCCCGCATCACCGATCTCGTCCGCGAGTTGGTGGACGAGGATGCCGTGCCGGAACGCCGTCTCCCCCACGTCGGCGCAGTTGCTGCCGTACACCGAAAGTCTGTTGCCGTCCTCCTTCACCACCTCGATGGAGCGCTGCCCGGCGCGGGCTTCCTTGGACAGCAGCGCGCCCAGACGCGCCGCGTGCGGGCTGCGGACCGCGACCCTGGGGCGCAGCCGGGTGCGGGCGAAGTCCCCGACTTCCTGGTCGGCGACGAGGCGGCCCGCCTCCAGCGTGACGACCCGGTCGGCGGTCCGTGCGGCCTCCTTGGGGTCGTCCGTGGAGAACAGAACCGTTCCGCCCTGGGCGGCGTGCGCGCGCAGGATCCCGTGCAGCCACCCGCCCTCCCGGGCGGAGAGGCCGTCGGCGGGCCCGTCCAGGACGAGTGTGTGCGGGTCGGCGAGCAGCGCGCAGGCTAGGCCGAGACGACGGTCCATGCCACGCGAGAGCATGCCGAGCCGCTGGTCGCGGAGGCTGACGAGGCCGACGACTTCGAGTACGTCGTCCGCGCGCCGTACGGGCACTCCGGCGGCCGCGCAGAGCATGCGCAGCTGGCCGCGGACCGTGCGGGCCGGGTGCCCCGGGACCTCGCCCAGGAGGACGCCGACCTCGCGCGAGGGATGGGTGATGCGGTGCAGCGGGCGGCCTCTGAAGTAGGTGACTCCACGGCCCTGTTGGAGTTCGAGCATGAGCCTCAGCGCCGTCGTCTTACCGGCGGCCCGCGCGCCGAGCAGCGCCGTGACACGGCCTGTTCGCGCCTCGAAGGACACGTCGTCGACGGCGGGCGGCAGCTCCTGGCGGGCGTTGCTTGTCAGTCCGATGGCCTGGATCATCGCTTCTCTCGCGGGACGTGAGACCGCTCGGCGGCCGGGGCTCGTCCGCCGGTTCGGGGACGGACGAACCCCGCGGGTACCACAGCAAGATAACGCGATATTTCCGGCATTTCGGGCAGGGTGTAGGCCAAGGGTGTCAACCGCTCGACCCGGACCGGCACATGACCAGCGGGGTGACCTGCGACGCGGCCTCAGACCTCGGGACGCAGCATCGGCGGGTTGAGCAGCGTCGCGCCGCCCGCCCGGAAGAGCTGCGCGGGGCGGCCACCCTGTCGAGTGGTGGTGCCGCCGGTGGGGACAAGGAACCCTGGCGTGCCGGTCACTTTGCGGTGGAAGTTGCGCGGGTCGAGCACGACTCCCCACACCGCTTCATACACACGGCGCAGCTCGCCGACGGTGAACTCGGGCGGGCAGAAGGCTGTCGCCAGTGAGGAGTACTCGATTTTCGAGCGGGCTCGCTCCACGCCGTCCGCCAGGATCTGTGCGTGGTCGAAGGCGAGCGGTGCCGCCTGCTCGTCCTCGCGGCCGTATCCGCCCTGGTTGAGCAGTGCCTCGACCGGCGCCCAGCGGGCGCTGTGCGCGTCGCCGCCGGGCCGTGGGGCCGGCAGATCGGGGGCGAGTGCGAGATGGGCGACGCTGACGACCCGCATCCGCGGATCACGCTTGGGATCGCCGTAGGTGGCGAGCTGCTCCAGGTGTGCCCCGTTGACCTGGACGGGAGTGTCCGGATCGTGTGCGCACAGCCCGGTCTCCTCGACCAGTTCCCGCGCCGCGGCCGCAGAGAGGTCCTCATCGGCACGTACGAATCCGCCGGGAAGCGCCCAACGGCCTTGGAACGGCGGCTCACCGCGGCGGACCGCCAGCGCGCAGAGCGCGTGACGCCGCACGGTCAGCACGACCAGGTCGACGGTGACAGCGAAGGGCGGGAAGGCCGACGGGTCGTAGGGCGACATGCCGCGATCATAGTCGTCTGCCTGACGATAAACACCTCTTCCAGCATTCGATCCCAGCCGGATTCACCGAGGGCTTCTGTCAGGTCCGCGACGTACCGCATGTCCCGGTTCGGCGGCCCTACACCCCCAACTGCAGCCCGTCGCCCGCCTCCTCGACCATGGCGAGACCCAGCCTGCTGACACGTACGGAGAACGGGGCACCCGCGACACGCAGCGCCGTCAGCTCCAGCTCCCCCAGCGGCGCGCTGCGGACCGGACGCAGTGTCACCGTGCCGGCCGGTGCGTCGGGCCGGATGCCGGCGAGTGCCGTGAGGAGCTGTACCCCGGCGGCCGCGGCGACGGCTGCCGGACGGCACGCGGCGGGGTGGGGCAGCGGGGCTCCGCCCTCGGTGCGCTGCTCCCCCGCGTACATCTCGGGAAGCCGGTGGTCGAAGGCCTCGGCGGCCGCCAGCACGCCCCGCAGCAGGGAACTCGCTTCCTTCTCGTAGCCCGCGGCTGCCAGGCCCCCGACGGCGACCGCCGACTCATGGACGCGAACAGCCCCGCCCCGATGGCCGAACGGGTTGTACGCGGCTTCCTTCGCGCCCAAGCTGCGCAGCCCCCAGCCTGAGTCCATGGCGGGCCCGCCGAGCAGCCTGGCGAGCTGTTCGGTCTGCACCTTGTCGAGGAGGCCGGGTGCGAGCCTGCCGGAACCGAGCAGTCCCGTGTCGAGGAGATGGGCGGCGCTGCCGGTGAGGAGGGGCACGGGACGGCCGTCGGGCAGGCAGGCCGCGGCGGGCCTGCCACCCGTGCGGTCCGCCGTCCAGAACTCCTCCCGGAAGGCCTCCCGCAGTCGCTCCGCCCACTGCCGCAGACCGGTGGCTCCCGAGCGGCCGTGCGCTTCGAGCAGGTCGGCGCCGAGCAGTGCGGCTCGATGGGCGTGCGCCTGGGTCTCGCAGCGCCTGGGACCGCCGGGATACGGGTCCGGCAGACATCCGCCCTCGCCGGCCGCGGTGAGCAGCCAGCGCAGGCAGCGCTCGGCCGCCGGCAGCATCTCCTCCGTCTCCTGCTCGGGCAGCCCCCAGCGCCAGGCCTCCGCCACGAGCACCGGGAAGAGCAGCGTCGCCTCGACCCCCGTGCAACCGGGCGGGAGATGCGGTCCCGCGTCCCGCAGCGGTCCCGGAATCAGGCCCGCCCGCCGTCCCGGTCCCTTCAGTTGACGGCGGGCGAGCGTGCGCAGCGTCCCCATGGCGATCCGCGTACCCAGCGGCAAGGCCATCCGGGCGGCCGCGAGCGCCTCCGCCGGGGCGAGACCACAGCGCCATGGCGCACCCGCCGCCAGGTGGACGTCGGCCGGGTGCTCGGGGTCGCGAAGCAGCAGGGCCTGCAGGTCCTGTACGGACCTGTCCAGCAGGAGCCGGGCCCTGGGGTCGTCGCCCGTGGCCCGTGCCGCGGCGAGGGAGCGCGCCGCACTGTGCCCCACCGCCCTGACCGGCCCCGCACCCTCCGGCCGTACGCGCAGCTCCACGCTCCGGGAGCCGCCCGGCGGCAGCTCCACCTCCCAGCGCAGCAGGCCGGCGGAGGCCAGGGCGTCCGTGGGAGCGGGATGCGCCGTGACCACGCAGTGCCCGGCAGGCGAGGACCACCGCATGCCGGAGTCGTGGACGCTGGCGGGCAGTTCGGGCCCGGAGCCGCCGGACGCGATCGCGCCGAGCTCCGCCAGGTCCGTGCCGAGCGCCACCTCGACGGGCAGCCTCAGGGGGCGGGTGGCCGCGCTGCGCAGGGTGATCCGTTCCGTGCCGTCGGCATGCCGGGTCCGCTCGACGACGACATCCGGATCCGGGGCGCCGTCCGCGGACCCGCGCAGGGTCGCGACGAACCGTGCGCATTCGGCCGAGACCATCCGGGCCTGCACGGCGACCGGCTCGCGCCCCGCCACCCGCACCTGGCAGCGGGAGAGCAGTCGGCGCCCCGCGCGGTAGAACCCTTCGAGTCCGCGGCCGGTCAACTGCCCTTGGTCGGTGGAGATCGCGAGCGCGGGCATGGCGACACAGATCAGCGCCGTATGGACGGGCGGCAGCTGGGCGGATCGGCGCGGCACGGGAACCGGAGCCCGTGCGCTGGACAGGCGCGAGGAAGCAGACGCGGGCCGCTGGGGACCTTCTCTGCCGGACACAGAGGACGGGGCGGGCAGAGGCATAGGGCGGCTTCTTCTGCGCTGGCTGCGCTACGGGGATGCGGAGGTCGTGCCGCGGCGCGACCCTGGTGCGGGTACCGCCACACAGGTGAACGGACCGGCCCCGCCCCAAGTCACGCCCAGGGAACGGGAAGCCACCCGCCCGGCCCCGCCCCCCCCCGGTGCGCCCCTGACGGCCGGTGCGTCTCCGGCTGGCTCACCTGTCGTTCCTCGCTCCGCGCCGGACGGTGCGGCGGCGGTTCTGCGGCCGCGTGCTCGGCCTGTCGGTGCCCCGTGGCCCACTGCCGCCCTGCGGACGTGCGGGGTGGCGGCGCCGGGGCCCGGCACCCTTCGGTTCCCCTGCCGAGCCTGAAGAGTCGGCGAGAACCGGCGGTTGGGCCTGCGGCTCCGCGGCGCTCCGATCGGTCCGGTCGGTCTGATCGGTCTGCTCGGCTCGGTCGGTCCGGTCGCGGCGCAGACAGCGGCGGATCGGCTCCGGGTCGAGGTCTCCGGTGCAGGCGTGGTGCAGGAGTTGCGCGAAGGCGTATCCGGGGTCCGCGGACAGCGCCATATCCAGGGCTTCCTGTCCCTCCGTGGTGTCGCCGAGGGACCAGGCGACCCAGCCCGCGAGGGACAGCGGTGCGGCGGCGTGCTCTCCGTAGGCGCCGACGCAGCGGCGGGCCAGTGCCCTCCAGAGGCGCAGTGCGGGGACCCCGTCGTCGCCTTCCATCCACTGCGCCGCCTGATCGCGTGTCGTGCGGTCCTGGAGGCCGAGGATCAGCGCCGCCGCCTCGTCGTGCGCGAGCAGTTCGTCGTCCTGGAGATCCGCCTCCAGGGTGCCGGTGACCGGTGGCGCGGCATCGAGGCGCGCCATGATCCGGCGGGCCAGGTCGAGCGTCTCCAGGGCGACCTCGGCGTGCCCGCCCTCGTCGAGGATCCGGTGGACGATCGCCATGCCCGCCGCGTCGAGCGCGGCTTCCTGGTCCGCCGCTCCTGCGGTCTCCCACGGGCTGAGCCGCGCCCGCATCTCCCGTGGCGTTGTGCCCACTTGGACACCGGCGTAGGCCGTGGCCGCGGCCAGGACCGACGTGCCCGGCCGGAGCAGCGGGAGGCCCTCGGGAGGGCAGCACTCCTGATTCGGGCAGCAGTAGGTCCAGAAGCGCCCCGTCGAGATGCACACCACCTCGAACACGGGGACGTCGAGCCCGCCGCATGCGGTCCGGATCACCTGCGCCAGCGGACGCAGACGCTCCATGAGCTGCGGGCCGGACTCGGCGCCGACGGGCTCGGCGCACAGAAAGGCGACAACGCCGTCAGGTCGGGCACCACGCCTCTCGCAACCGCCCACCAAGCACTGCGCGAGCTGCTCCGCGATGGGCGGCCAGTCCTCCGCGCGCTCGGGAATCCCGAGCCGCACGCGCCCGCCGAACCGCCCCCGCTCGCCGTGCAGAGCGATGAGGACGACGCTCTCCTCGGGCCGGAACCCGAGCAAGTACGGCAGGGCGTCCGCGAGTTCGGCCGGGGTGCGCAGGGTGACCAGGGTCTCGTCGGCGGAGTCGGTCACGTCGCTTGATTCGTTGTGGTTCGTCATGTCCCGACTCTCCCGCGGATCGCAAGATTCCGGTTTGGCCTGTGGATAACTGCGATCAGGGGCACGCCAAGAGTTATCCACAGCTCGGCGGACTCGTTCGCCTAATGTCAGACCCATCGGGTTGCATGGGGGCATGAGCAACGAAGATCTGCGCACGGCGGCCGATGCCGTACTCGCCCGCCTCGTCGGCGGCCCCTCGGCCGCGCCCGGCGAGGCACCCCCCTCGGACGGGCCGCGCCTGCGCGAGGACCAGTGGCTCGCGATCGAGGCGCTGGTCGCCGACAAGCGCCGCGCCCTGGTCGTGCAGAGAACCGGCTGGGGCAAGTCCGCCGTGTACTTCGTAGCGACCGCGCTGCTGCGGGAGCGGGGCAGCGGGCCCACTGTGATCGTCTCGCCGTTGCTCGCGCTCATGCGCAATCAGGTGGAATCCGCGGCCCGGGCCGGCATCCGCGCCCGCACGATCAACTCCTCCAACACGGAGGAGTGGGACACCATCCAGGCCGAGGTGGCCTCGGGCGACGTGGACGTGCTCCTGGTGAGCCCGGAGCGGCTGAACAACCCGGACTTCCGGGACCAGGTCCTGCCCAAGCTCGCCGCCGCGACCGGCCTGCTCGTGGTCGACGAGGCGCACTGCATCTCCGACTGGGGCCATGACTTCCGGCCCGATTACCGGCGGTTGCGCACCATGCTCGCCGACCTGCCGCCCGGCGTCCCCGTCCTTGCCACCACCGCGACGGCCAACGCGCGCGTGACGGCCGATGTGGCCGAGCAGCTGGGCACCGGAGGCACCTCGGACGCGCTCGTGCTGCGCGGCCCCCTCGATCGGGAGAGCCTGAGCCTGAGCGTGCTCCAACTTCCCAACGCCGCACACCGGTTGGCCTGGCTAGCCGACCACCTGGACGAGCTGCCCGGCTCCGGAATCATCTATACGCTCACGGTCGCCGCCGCCGAGGAGATCACCGCCTTCCTGCGACAGTGCGGGCACACCGTCGCCTCGTACACCGGAAAGACGGAGAACGCGGACCGCCAGCAGGCCGAGGAGGACCTGCTCGCCAACCGCGTGAAGGCCCTGGTCGCCACGTCCGCCCTCGGCATGGGCTTCGACAAGCCCGACCTCGGCTTCGTGGTCCACCTCGGCTCCCCCTCGTCCCCGATCGCCTACTACCAGCAGGTGGGCCGCGCGGGCCGCGGTGTCGATCACGCGGAAGTGCTGCTGCTTCCGGGCAAGGAGGACGAGGCGATCTGGAACTACTTCGCCTCGCTCGCCTTCCCGCCCGAGGAGCAGGTCCGGCGCACGCTTGACGTCCTTGCGCAGGCGGGCAGGCCGCTGTCGCTGCCCGCGCTGGAGCCCCTGGTCGAGCTGCGCCGGTCGCGCCTCGAGACGATGCTCAAGGTCCTCGACGTGGACGGCGCGGTCCGTCGCGTCAAGGGCGGCTGGATCTCCACCGGGATGCCGTGGGCGTACGACGCCGAGCGGTACGCCTGGGTCGCGAAGCAGCGGCAGACCGAACAGCAGGCGATGCGTGACTACGCCACGGCTCCCGGCTGCCGGATGGAGTTCCTGCGGCGACAGCTGGACGACGAGGCGGCGGCACCCTGCGGCCGCTGCGACAACTGCGCGGGGGCGCGCTTCGGCGACGCCGTGTCCCCCGCGGCACTGGACACGGCGAAGGGCGAGCTGGTTCGCGCGGGCGTCGATGTGGAGCCCCGGAAGATGTGGCCCACGGGCCTTGCCGCGGTGGGCGTCGACCTCAAGGGACGTATCCCCGCGGGGGAGCAGGCGGCCCAGGGCCGGGCCCTGGGGCGGCTTTCGGACATCGGCTGGGGCAACCGGCTGCGGCCGATGCTCGCGCCGACGGCCCCCGACGGACCGGTGCCCGACGATGTGGCGAAGGCCGTGGTCGGCGTGCTCGCCGACTGGGCCAAGGGACCCGGCGGCGGGGGGGGGGGCCACCCGTAACGCCCCGCGGAACCCCAGCCCACAGCAAAGGCGGACGGGCGGGGGGGGGGTGGGGGTATTCCCCCCCCCTCACCGCCCCCCCCGGCACCGCCCCCCCCCCCCCGCGCG
>NZ_JBHYIG010000305.1:0-11378 GCF_042740015.1 Streptomyces sp. NPDC059037 | reverse complement strand
GTGTGGGCGCTCGCCCCCCATCCGGGGCTGCGCGCCGCGTACGGGGCGGCAGGACGCGCCGCCGTCGAAGGGCGTACCTGGGGCGCGGTGGGCGAGCAGCTCGTCGGCCACTACGCCGAGGTGCTCGCGACGCGGACGGCGGTGGCGGCATGAGGGCGGCGGCATACCGGGAGGCGGCGGCTTCCCGGGCGGCGGCTTCCCGCGGGGCGGCGCGGTCCGGCGCACGGGCCGCGGAGGGGCTGCGGATCGTGCGGCTCGCCAACTTCGTCGCGCCCTCGTCGGGCGGACTGCGCACGGCACTGCGCGAATTGGGCCGCGGCTACCTGGCGGCCGGGCATGAACCCGTCCTCGTCGTTCCCGGCGAGCGGGCCTCGGTGCGCGACACCGAGCAGGGACGCGTGCTGACCGTGCCGGGCCCCGTGCTGCCCGGCACCGGCGGCTATCGCGTCCTCAAGGACCGTGTGCGGGTGGCCCGGCTCCTGGAGCGCCTCGCCCCCGACCGGCTCGAAGTCTCCGACCGCACGACACTGCGCTGGACCGGCGCGTGGGCCCGCCACCGCCGCATCCCGGCCGTGATGGTCTCCCACGAGGCCACCGACGCCGTCCTCAGGACCTGGGGCCTGCCTCCGGGGGCCGCGCTCCGTGCCGCCGACGCGCTCAACTCCCGTACCGCGCACGCGTACGCGCGTGTCGTGTGCACCACGGAGTGGGCGGAGCGGGAGTTCGTCCGCATCGGGGCACGCAATGTCGTACGTGCGCCGCTCGGCGTCGACCTGGAACGACGTCACCCGGGGCTGTACGACGCCCGCGTGCGGGCCCGCCACGCGCGCGTGGACGAGGTGCTTCTCGTGCTGTGCTCGCGGCTGTCCGTGGAGAAGCGCCCTGGCACGGCCCTCGACGCCCTGGAGGCGCTGCGCGGGCGGGGCGTACGGGCTGTGCTCGTCGTGGCGGGGGACGGCCCCTTGCGCGGCCGCCTCGAACAGCGGGCGCGCGAGCGGCGGTTGCCGGTGACCTTCCTGGGCCATGTCGCGGACCGCGCGGCCCTGGGGGCGCTGCAGTCCGCGGCCGACGTCAGCCTGGCGCCGGGCCCCTGCGAGACGTTCGGCCTGGCGGCCCTGGAGTCCCTGGCCTGCGGAACGCCGGTGGTGGCCAGCGCTTCGTCGGCGCTGCCGGAGATCGTGGGCGGGGCGGGCGCCGTCGCGAAGGACGACGGCAAGGCGTTCGCAACCGCCGTCCAGACACTTCTTGCGCGACCCGAAGGCCAACGCCGGGAGTCGGCACGCGCGCGTGCGGAGTGTTTCGGCTGGGAAGGGGCGGTAGCCGCGTTCTTGGCCGCACATGAAGCGCCACTTGGTTGTGGGCAGGCGTCCCGCAGGGCGGGACGGGTGGGCACAACCCCGCTGCCGGGCACGGATGCACCTGGCGCAAGGGCAAGTACGGCAACGGACACCGGGTACGCCTCATGAGCCCCCTGCGTTTCGTGGCCATGGGCGACTCCCTCACCGCGGGGATCGGGGACCCCGTGGCGGACGGCTGGCGGGGCTGGGCCGCACTGCTGGCCGCAGGCCTGGCCCCGCCCGGTGGCGACGACGCCGAGTTCCACAACGTCGCCGTCAGCGGCGCCCAGACCTCCGACGTCCTCAAGAGACAGCTGCCCGCGGCGCTCGAACTGCGCCCCGACATCATCTCCGTAGTCGTCGGCGTCAACGACACCCTCCGCTGCACCTTCGACATCCACGCCGTGGCCGCCCGCCTCGATCAGATCTACGCCTCCTGCGCGCAGCAGGGCGCCCTGCTGCTCACCGCCTGCCTGCCCGACCCCGGCGCCATGCTCGGCCTGCCGGGCGCCCTGGCCCGCCCGCTGGCGAGGCGCCAGCGCGGCGTCAACGCGGTCGTACACGCGCTGTCCGAGCGGTACGGCGCGGTGCACCTGCACGCGGCGGAGGGCGACTGGGTGGCCGACCGCGGCCTGTGGAGCGCGGACCGGCTGCACCCCGGCGAGCGCGGGCACCGGCTGCTCGCCGCCCGCTTCCACGCACTGCTCGCGGCACGCGGCGCCGCGGCCGGCAGCCCGCCGTCCCGCGAGCCTCAACTCCCGCAGCCCACCCGGTCGGCGAGCATCTGGTGGCTGGCCACGGCCGGCACCGGATGGGTGGCGCGCCGGTGCACCGATCTGCTGCCCCAGCTGCTCACCCTCGCCGCCGACGAGGTACGCCACCAGGTACGGGGCAGCAGCGCCCGCCTCGACCTGACCGCCAGCCACGGAGTGGCCACGGCCCTGGCCGCGCTCTCGGCCGCCGAGCAGCCGGACGCGGCGTAGTGGCTCTCGCGTACGCGGCTCTCACGTACGCGGCGCTCAGGTACGCGGCGCCCCGGTGACGAACCGCAGCGGCGTGCCCGGCACCGCCTGGGCGGCCGCGCCGAGGTCGGCCTCCCTGACCACCGCGATCACCGGGTATCCGCCGGTCGTCGGGTGGTCGGCGAGGAACACCACGGGCCGGCCGTCCGGCGGCACCTGGACCGCGCCGAGGACCATGCCTTCGCTCGGCAGCTCGCCGGTGAACGCCCGCTCCAGGGACGGGCCTTCGGTGCGCAGGCCGATGCGGTTGCTCGCCGGCGACACCCGGTACGCGCGCGTGGTCAGCGTGCGCACGGCGCCGGACGTGAACCAGTCGGCGCGGGGTCCGGGCGTCACCCGCAGGACCAGTTCGTGCGGTGGTGCCGGGTGCGGGACGGTGTCCACGCGCGCGTGGGGCGCGACAACGCTCCCCAGGGGCAGGACGGTTCCGTCCGCAAGGAGCGGTGGGCCGAGCCCGGAGAGCAGGTCCGTGGAGCGGCTGGCGAGCACGGGTTCGACGGCGACGCCGCCGCCGAACGCGACGTAGGACCGTACTCCGGAGACGGCCGCCCCGATGTCGAGCAGCGCCCCGGCCGGGACCCGCACGGGCGCACCCCAGGCCACGGGACGGCCGTCGACGCGCACCGGGCAGGGCGCGCCGACCACCGCCACCGTCACCTCGCAACGAGGGCGTACGGAACAGCCGTTGAGGGTGGTCTCCAGGACGGCGGCGTCGGGCGGGTTGCCGACCAGGCGGTTGGCCAGGCGCGCGGCGGCCGGATCGAGCGCTCCGGAGCGCGGCACCCCCAGGTGTGCGTGCCCGGGGCGGCCCTGGTCCTGCACCGTGGTCAGCGCACCGGCCCGTACGACGGCGAAGGCACGGTCGGTCATCGTGCCTCCGGGACGAAGCGCACCCGTACGCCGGGAGCGAGCAGCGCGGCGGGCACGCGCGCGTGGTCCCACAGCACGGCATCGGTCGAACCGATCAGCTGCCAGCCACCGGGCGACGGGCGCGGGTACACCCCGGTGTACGGCCCGGCGAGGGCGACGCTGCCGGCCGGGACGGTCGTGCGCGGAGTGGCCCGGCGCGGTACTTCGTAGTGGCCCGGCAGCCCGGTCAGATAGCCGAAGCCGGGCGCGAATCCGCAGAAGGCGACGCGGAATTCGGCCGCCGAGTGGATCCGTGCGACCTCCTCGGGCGGCACACCCCAGCGCGTCGCCACCTCCGCCAGGTCGGGGCCGTCGTAGCGGACCGGGATCTCCAGGACCGCCTCGTCGCGCGCCGAGAGCGGCGGGATCTCCAGGCCGGCGAGCTCCGCCCCGACGCGGCCGGGGTCGTCAAGGCCGTCAAGGAGCACCGTGCGGGCCGCGGGCACGAGTTCGCGCACCCGGATGAGTCCCGCCGCCCTGCGGCGCAGCAGCTCGGCGTGGAGCGCCTGCGCCTCGGTCCCGTCGGCGAGTTCGACGAGCAGCGCCCGGCCGCCGACCGGAAGCACCCTCACGCGAACGCCTCGACGCCGACGCCCGCCGCTGCGAGCCGGGCCCGGATCTCGCGGGCCAGGCCCACCGCCCCCGGAGTGTCGCCGTGCAGGCACAGCGAACGCGCGCGGACGTCGATCCGCCGCCCGTCCTGGGCGGCGACGGTCCCGGACCGGGCCATGGAGACCGAGCGTTCGACGACGGCGGCCTCGTCCGTGATGACGGCGCCGTCCAGGCCGCGCGGCACGAGCGTGCCCTGCGGGGTGTACGCGCGGTCCGCGAAGGCCTCGGTGACGACGGGGAGGCCCGCCTTGCCGGCCACCTCCAGGAAGCATGACCCGGGCAGTCCGAGCACCGGGAGCGTGCCGTCGGCGAGCAGCACGCCGTCGACGACGGCACGCGCCTGGTCCTCGTCGTGGACGACGCGGTTGTAGAGCGCGCCGTGCGGCTTCACATACGACACGCGCGTGCCCGCCGCCCGTGCGAAGACCTCCAAGGCGCCGATCTGGTACGCCACTTCGGCCGCCAGCTCGTCGGGCGGCACGTCCATCGCGCGCCGCCCGAAGCCCGCCAGGTCGCGGTAGGAGACCTGCGCGCCGATGCGTACCCCGCGCTCGGCCGCCTGTGCGCAGACCCGGCGCATGGTGGCCGCGTCCCCCGCGTGGAAACCGCAGGCCACATTGGCGCTGGTGACCACGGAGAGGAGCTCCTCGTCGTCGGTCAGGCGCCAGCGGCCGAAGCCCTCACCGAGGTCGGCGTTGAGGTCGATCACGGCGTCGGCCCGCGGTCCTGCAGAGGCGTCGGTCATCTACGTAGGTCTCCTGTTTCGCTGTTTCCGTGCCCGGCGGTCACCCCGCTCAGGCCACCCGGTACTGCTCGTCCCTGGCGTCGGTGATGAACATCTGGCCCGGCGCGTGGGTGATGGCGAACGGCGGCCGCGAGGCCATCACCGCCGCCTGCGGGGTCACCCCGCAGGCCCAGAACACCGGGATGTCACCGGGCTCGGCGGCCACCGGATCACCGAAGTCCGGACGGTCGAGGTCGTCGATGCCGAGCCCCGCCGCTTCACCGCAGTGCACCGGGCCGCCGTGCACCGCGGGCAGCAGCGAGGTCTCCCTGATCGCCGTGGCGAGGTGCTCGGGCGGCACCGGGCGCATCGACACCACCATGGGGCCGTGCAGCCGGCCCGCGGGGCGGCAGGGGCGCGCGGTCACGTACATGGAGACGTTGCGGCCCTGCTCGATGTGGCGCATCGGGATGCCGGACTCGGTCAGCGCCCACTCGAAGGTGAAGCTGCAGCCGATGAGGAACGACACCAGGTCCTCGCGCCAGTGCCCGACCACGTCGGTGGGCTCGGCCGCCAACTCGCCGTGCTCCCACACCCGGTAGCGCGGCAGATCCGTGCGCAGATCGGCGCCCGGGGCGAGCGGCGTGGTCCAGGAGCCGGCATCCGTGACGTCGAGGACCGGGCAGGGCTTCGGGTTGCGCTGGCAGAACAGCAGCATGTCGTACGCCCAGTCGGCGGGGACGGAGATCAAGTTGGCCTGCGTATGGCCCGCCGCCCAGCCCGCGGTCGGCCCGCTCGCCCCCGAACGGAAGTGAGCGCGGGCCTGCACGGGGTCCTTGAGCACGGTGGACGCCCCGGTCACAGCAACTCCTTGCCCTGCGTCTCGGGGAGCCCGAGCAGGGCGAGCACGGCGATGCCGTAGCCGATCGCACCGAAGACCAGCGCACCGCCGACGCCCCAGCTGTCCGCCAGGAAGCCGACCATGGTGGGGAAGACGGCGCCTACGGCGCGCCCGGTGTTGTAGGTGAAGCCCTGGCCCGTGCCGCGCACGGCGGCCGGATACAGCTCGCTGAGGAACGAACCGAAGCCGCTGAAGATCGCCGACATACAGAAGCCGAGCGGGAAACCGAGCACCAGGAGAAGGCCGTTGGCGCCGTCGGGGATGTTCGTGTACGCCAGGATGCTGGCCGCGGAGAGGAACGCGAAGAGCGTGATGTTCCGTTTGCGGCCCAGCACATCGGTGAGATAGCCGCCGGCCAGATAGCCGATGAAGGCACCGGAGATGAGGAAGGTGAGATACCCGCCGGTGCCGACCACGGTGAGCCCGCGCTCGGTCTTCAGGTAGGTGGGCACCCAGGTGGCGAGCGTGTAGTAGCCGCCCTGTACGCCGGTCGAGAGCAGCACCGCGAAGAGGGTGATCCGCAGCAGTCCGGGCTTGAAGATCGCGGTGAACGAGCCCTTGTCGGCGCTCTTCTGGCGTTCCGCGGCCGCTTCGGGGGCGTCGTGGACGTTGCGGCGTACGTAGACGACGAGCAGGGCGGGCAGGGCGCCGGTCCAGAACATCACGCGCCAGGCGATGTCCTCGTCCAGGAACTGGAACACCAGGGTGTAGACGATCACCGCGAGCGCCCAGCCGACCGCCCAGGCGCTCTGGATCGCGCCGAGCGTGCGGCCGCGGTTCTTGGCGGTGGCGTACTCGGCGACCAGGATCGCGCCGACCGCCCACTCGCCGCCGAAACCGAGGCCCTGGAGGGCGCGGAAGACCAGCAGCGTCTCGTAGTTGGGCGCGAAACCGCAGGCGACGGTGAAGACGGCGTACGTGATGACCGTGATCATCAGCGCCTTCACGCGGCCGATCCGGTCGGCGATCACTCCGGCGACCGCGCCGCCGATCGCGGAGACGACGAGCGTGACCGTGGTGAGCAGGCCGGTCTGGCCGCTGTCCAGGCCGAAGTACGCGGCGAGCGCGACCATGCTCAGCGGCAGCGTGAAGTAGTCGTAGGAGTCGAGGGCGTAGCCCCCGAAGGCGCCGGCGAAGGCGCGGCGGCCGCGCGGACCGAGGTCGCGCAGCCAGCCGAACGCGCCGCCGCTTTCGGGGAGTTCAGCCGCGGCGGGGCGTGCCTCGGTGGAGACGGCCTGTGGTGGAGGGGGCGTGCTCATGGGCACCTCGCAGGAGGGGGACGGAGGGTGCGGAGTGGGCCGAGCGTGTCGCGTGGGTCGGGCATCGCGGGTCTACGGAGCGGGTGGGGGCCGTGCCGTGCCCGCCAAGGTAGAGGATCGTTGAACGATCCCTCAATACCCATGTTGTTTCGTTTTTGTATCTGCGATTGAATCCGGGCATGACCGAGGGAATCGCTGGCGCGAGCGGACTGGCCGACGACCGGGCGCTCCTGGGGCGCACGAGCACGGCGGAGCGGGTCTCGGACATCCTTCGCAGCCGGATCGCGGAGGGTTACTTCGCGCCCGGGGTGCGGCTGTCGGAGGACAGCATCGGCGGCGCCCTCGGTGTCTCGCGGAACACGCTGCGCGAGGCCTTCCGGCTGCTCACGCACGAGCGACTTCTCGTCCATCAGCTCAACCGCGGGGTATTTGTCCGAGTTCTCACCATTGAGGACGTGGAGGACATCTACCGCACCCGGCGCCTCGTGGAGTGCGCGGTCGTCCGCGGACTCGGCGACCCGCCCTTCGCGCTCGACGGGCTCGCGGGCGCCGTCGCGGACGGCACCAAGGCGGCCCGCGAACGCGAGTGGAAGGGCGTCTCCACCGCCAACATCCACTTCCACCGCGAGCTGGTCGCGCTCGCCGGCAGCGCCCGCACCGACGAGGTCATGCGCAGCGTCTTCGCCGAACTGCGCCTGGCCTTCCACGTGGTGGACGATCCGCGCCGCCTCCACGAGCCGTATCTCGTACGCAACCGGCAGATCCTCGACACCCTCCGGGCCGGGGACGCCGCCGAGGCCGAACGGCTGCTCGCGGAGTATCTGGACGACTCCCGCAACGGGCTCGTCGAGGTGTACGGACGCCTGCTGCCGACCGAGGCCTGAGCCGGTCGCTTCTGCGCCGTTTCGACCGGTGTCAGACCGAGGACCTAGTCTGTGCACCGTGACTTCGCCTGCCGTTACGGACACCGCTCCGCCCCAGCTCAGCGCGGGGCCGAGGCCCGCTCTGGGCCCGGCCGCCGACGAGGGCCTGGCGCGGCGGCTCCGCGCGCTCGCCTGCACGGCGCCGCTGCACGACCTGGACACGCGCAAGGCCAACCTGGCGGGCGAGTACACCGTGTACGCGATGGCGGAGGTGGCTCTCTCCGCCATCGACCTCGTCACGCTCAACATGGACTTCGACACCGGCGCCGACCATGAGCAGATAGTGGCCAGGCTGCTCCCGCGCGTCGCCGCGCAGGCACCGCGCCGCCCCGCCGCCGAGCACGAGCGGGTGGCCCGCTGGGTCCTGGAGAACCTGATCAACGTCGGCAGCGTCGACCGCGGCTTCCGCGCCGTGTACGGCACCTTCGCGCCCGACGGCACGTATGTGCGCAGGGACTACGACTTCAAGCTGATCGAAGAGGTGCCCGGTTACGGGGGCGGCGTCTACCTCCGCACGACCGACGAGGCGGTCAACGTCCTGGTGGGCGCCCTCGACACGGACGTCACCAGCGCCCAGATCGCCGCCGAGGTGAAGCTGGAGGTGCTGATCAGCCGCGGCCGTCTCGCCGACGCCCAGCTCGCCGCCGAGCAGGCGCGCTACCGGACCGTGCAGTATTCGGAGACCCTCCGCAAGGCCCTCGACGCGACCCGGCGCAATGTCCGCGCGGTGGACTGGCTGCAGGCCGTCCCCGACATGATCGCCGAGGCGCTCGACCACGTCGCCGACCGCTACCGCCACGAGAACGCGATCCTGACGAACATCCGCAAGGCCCGCGACGAGACCGAGGACCCCGAGCACAAGCGCCGCGCCGCCGAGCTGGTCGACATCGTCAAGGACTGCATCCGCCGCCACACGCAGCTGCAGTCCCGGCTCCTCGAAGCGGGGCCGCTGTTCCGCGCCGAGCAGGACCGCCAGGCCTTCGCGGCGCCCACCGCCCGCACCGGCCTCGACCTGTACGGCCAGCTCGTCGCGCCGCTCCTGCCGCTCCCGGTCGAGCAGGCGAGCCGCGTCACGGGCGCCTTCTTCGCGCGCGGGACGGGGCTGCGCACACCCGTCTCCGTACGGGTCGGGGACCTGGTCGACATACTGCTCACGCCGCCGCAGGAGCGCGAGCACCTGGGCGTGGAGATGCCCGAGCCCGACCTCATCGCGACGCCCGACGACAGCCGCTTCAGCGAGGAGCAGCTCGCGAGCGCCATGGAGCTGCTCGACCTGCCCGCCGACGCGCCCCGCCGCCTCTCCGGACTGCTCGCCGACGCCCGCGGCCGCGACGCCGAACTGCCCTATCTGGTCGCCCTCCTGGCCGTCCACGCGGCGAGCCCGCCGGTCGGCACCGCCTACCGCCAGGGCGAGGAGAAGCTCCTGTTCGCCGTGGACGACGGCACGGAACTCGACGACCCGGAGTTCGGCGGCGCCGACCTCATCGTGGGCACGGCCCTGCTCGACGCCGCGGGCATGGCCGCCGACCGGACGGAGGCCGCGTGAGCAATCCCGCCACTCCCAGGACTTTCCCGTACGACCGCCGCAAGGAGCACAAGCCGTGACCGATCACCCCGCAGAGCACGCCGCGTGGGGCGAGCCGGGTCCCCCGACGGCGCCTGCGGCGCCCGCCGCGACCGCGGCCGTCACCCCGGCCGACGCCGCCGACGCCGCGCGCCTTGTCGCCTTCGGCCTGCAGCCCAAACTGCAGCCCGCCCGCGACCAGGAGTACGCCGAGCTCCTCCGCCGGTACCGCGAGGACCCGCCCTTCGCGCGGCTCGCCGACGCCGTCGCCGCCGGGCTCGGCCTGGTCGTCCTTGAGGTGTCCCCGCGCGCGGGCATGGCCGTGACGGCCGCCGAGGACTCCGTGTTCGCCGTCCGCATGGGCGACTACGCGCGCAGGACCGCCGCCGACTCCACCGACCGCTTTCTGCACGGCCTCGCCCATCTCGCCGTCGCCGCCATGGCGTTCCCACGTCCCGAGGACCTCGCCGACGACGGATACATCGGCCGGGTCACGGTCAACGGCGTGGACGCCTTCGTACGCCAGGCCTGTCACCGCCTGGAGGAGCGCGCCGAGGAGCAGGGCGAGAACACCGACCCGGCGACCGACGCCCCCGGCCTCGAAGCCGCCTGGCGGATCTGGGCGCGGCGCAGCTCCACCGGTGCCACCAAGGACGCCCGGCGGCTCGCCGGTTCGACCACCGGGATCATCGGCAAAGCCGTCGCGTTCCTCACCGACTCCGGGTTCCTGCAGCGCACGGGCGACGACTCCGGTGGTACGTACCGCACCACCGCGCGCTATCAGCTGCAGGTCCGCGACATGGCGGGCGGTGCGGCCATGGCCGAGCTCATCGAACTCGGCATCGTGCCCGTCACGGACGGGTCCGCGACCCTGTTGCCCCCCGACGAGACCGACGATCTGGAGCTGGCCGCCGACGCGGGCCTGCCGTTCCACTCCTGACGTCACCGCCCACGCCCGACGCCGCTCCCCTTCAACTTCCTGCCGTTCCCCACGACTTACGACGAGAGTCCGCCGCCATGTACGAGCTGTCCCGGGTCCGCCTCTACTCCATCGGCCCCGCCGGTGCGCGCTACGCCGACACCGTGCTTGACCTGCGCGGCGTGGGCGCGGAGGTGCCCGACCCCGCGCCCGCCCAGGCGGAGTTCTTCGAGGAGGAGCCGGTCGGCCCGCCGCGCCGCCCGGCTCCCGCGGGCGTGCTCTTCCTGGAGAACGGCGGCGGCAAGTCCGTCCTGCTCAAGCTGATCTTCTCGGTGATGCTGCCGGGTCACCGCAACACGCTCGGCGGCGCAAGCTCCGGCGTCCTGCGCAAGTTCCTCCTCGCCGACGACTGCGGGCACGTCGCCCTGGAGTGGCAGCACACCCTGACCGGCGAGTGCGTCGTGGTCGGCAAGGTCAGCGAGTGGCGCGGGCGCCAGGTCTCCAACGACCCGCGCAAGTTCGCCGAGGCCTGGTACTCGTTCCGGCCAGGACCCGGCATGAGCCTGGACTCGCTGCCCGTCGCCGAGTCCACCGCCGTGCGGCCCCCCGTGGAGGGCGCGTCGGGCGCCCAGGGGCGGCGGCGCACCATGAAGGGCTTCCGTGACGCGCTGACCGAGGCGGTCAAGGCGTACCCCCACCTCGAAGTGCACTGGGAAGAGATCCACGACCGCTGGAACGAACACCTCGGCGACCTGGGCCTCGACCCCGAACTCTTCCGCTACCAGCGCGAGATGAACGCCGACGAGGGCGAGGCCGCAGGACTCTTCGCGGTCAAGAAGGACTCCGACTTCACCGACCTGCTGCTGCGCGCCGTCACGGACACCCGCGACACGGACGGCCTCGCCGACCTGGTCCATGGCTTCGGCAACAAGCTGGGGCGCCGCTCCGAGCTCATCGCCGAGCGGGACTTCACCGCCGGGTCCGTCGATCTGCTCGGGCGGATCGTCGACGCAGCCGAAACGCGGGCACGCGCGCGTGACGTGCACGCGGGCGCCGAGCGGCGCACCCGGACGCTCGCCCGCCGGCTCTCCGCGCGGGCCGTCGCCGAGCGGGGCCGCGCCGCCGAGCTCGCCGAACGGGTCACCGCGGCCGCGCACACCGTCACGACGGCCGAGCAGGCACGCGGCAGGTCCGCGCTGATCTCCGCC
>NZ_JBHYIG010000304.1:385-11402 GCF_042740015.1 Streptomyces sp. NPDC059037 | reverse complement strand
CAGGGCTGGAAAGGCCACTGCCGGGTAAACGGGTGGGTGGGCGGGAAAGATCCGCCGCGCAGCGGCGGTCTTGAGCCCGCCCTAGCCCAGCGCCGCGTCCAGCAGTCGCGCCCACTCCCCCACCACCCGCTCCCTCCGCGCCCCGTCGTCCGTCAGGAGGTTCGCGAGGCCCAGGCCTCGCGCCATGTCCAGGAGCCCCTGGACCGTCTCCCGGACGCCGGGGCGCGACTCGTCCGCGCCGAGCAGCTCCACCGCGATGCGGTGCGTCTCCCGGCCCACCCGGGCCTCCAGCTCCGTGACCCGGGACCCCAGCTGCGGCTCGTTCGACGCCGCCACCCACAGGTGCAGCGCCGCCCGGAACAGCGGTCCCGTGTAGAGGTCCACGAGGGCCGCGACCACGGCCGCCCTGTCCTGCGCCGGCAGCGACCGCAGAGCCGTCGAGCGCTGCTCGGCCACGTACTCCACCGCCGCCGTGAACAAGTCCTCCCGGGTGGGAAAGTGGTGCTGCGCCGCGCCCCGCGAGACCCCGGCCCGTTCGGCGACCACGGACACCGTCGACCCCGCCCAGCCGTGCTCGGCCAGACAGGACACGGCGGCCTCCAGGAGACGCTGCCGCGTCGCCCGGCTGCGGTCCTGCTTCGGCGAGCGGTCCGCCGCGGTCACAACACCCATGGGCGCTCCCGTCGTTCCAGGAACGCCGCCATCCCCTCCCGTGCCTCGGCGGAGCCGAAGAGCCGCGCGGACAGGGCGATGAGGGCGTCCGAGTGGTGGTCGAATGCGTCGAGCACCCTAGCCGTGAGCAGCTTCTTCGTCTCGGCCAGGGCCTGCGGCGCCGCTTCCCGCAGCCCGTCGAGGAGCGGAGCGAGCGCGGCGTCCACGTCCTCGCCCGCCGCCGTCAGCAGACCGATCCGCGCCGCCTCCGCCGCGTCGAACCGCTCCCCCGTGAGGAAGTAGCGCGACGCGGCACTCGGGTCGAGGCGCGGCAGGAGGGGGATCGAGATCACCGCCGGTGCGACCCCGATCCGTACCTCCGTGAGCGCGAAGGACGCCCCCGGGCCCGCGACCCCCAGGTCGCACACCCCGAGCAGCCCGAGCCCACCGGCCCGTACATGCCCGTCCACCCGCGCCACCACCGGCTTCGGCAGCTCCACGATCTGCCGGAGCAGCGCCACGAAGGCGGCCGGGTCCGGCGGCTCCCGCAGGTCGGCGCCCGAGCAGAACGTCGACCCGGTGTGGGTGAGGACGATCCCGCGTACGCCGACGTCCTTGCCGCAGTCGCCGATCGCTTCCGCGAGCCCGGCCACAAGGCCCGCGGAGAGCGCGTTGCGGTTGGCGGGCGCGTCCAGGGTGAGGGTGACGATGCCGCGCTCTGGAGGCGCGTACACAACACTCATGAGAACTCCGGGAGTTGAGGCTTCAGGGAAGGCTCGGCGTCAGTACGACTTGGGGAGGCCAAGCGTCTGGTGCGACACGAAGTTGAGGATCATCTCCCGGCTCACCGGGGCGATCCGTGCCACCCGCGACGCCACGATCAGCGAGGCGAGGCCGAACTCCTTCGTCAGGCCGTTGCCGCCCAGCGTGTGCACCGCCTGGTCCACGGTCTTCACACAGGCGTCGGCGGCCGCCAGCTTCGCCATGTTGGCCGCCTCGCCGGCGCCCATGTCGTCGCCCTCGTCGTAGAGCCGGGCGGCTTTCTGCATCATCAGGCGGGCCAGTTCGATGTCGATGTGGCACTGGGAGAGCGGGTGCGCGATCGCCTGGTGGGCGCCGATCGGGCTCTTCCACACGCTGCGTTCCTTGGCGTACTCGACGGCGCGGCCGAGCGCGAAGCGAGCCATGCCGATCGAGAACGCCGCCGTCATGATCCGCTCGGGGTTCAGTCCGGCGAAGAGCTGCAACAGCCCCGCGTCCTCGTCGCCCACCAGCGCATCCGCCGGGAGGCGTACGTCGTCGATGACCAGCTCGAACTGCTTCTCCGGGGCCTGGAGTTCCATCTCGATCCGCCGCCGCTGGAAGCCCTCCGTCTCGCGCGGCACGATGAAGAGGCAGGGCTTGAGACTGCCCGTCCTCGCGTCTTCCGTGCGGCCCACGATGAGCGTCGCGTCGGCGATGTCGACACCGGAGATGAACACCTTGCGGCCGGTGAGCAGCCAGTCGCCGGTCGCTTCGTCCTTGCGCGCGGTCGTGGTGATGCGGTGGGAGTTGGAGCCCGCGTCGGGCTCGGTGATGCCGAACGCCATGGTGCGGCTGCCGTCGGCCAGGCCGGGCAGCCAGGCCCGCTTCTGCTCGTCGGTGCCGAAGCGGGCGATGACGGTTCCGCAGATCGCGGGCGAGACGACCATCATGAGCAGGGGGCAGCCCGCCGCGCCCAACTCCTCCAGGACTATGGAGAGTTCGGCTATGCCGCCGCCTCCGCCGCCGTACTCCTCGGGCAGGTTCACGCCCAGGTAGCCGAGCTTGGCGGCATCCGCCCACAGTTCGTCGGGGTGGCCTTCGGCCTTGACGACGCCGTTCATGTACGCGCGGCCGTAGCGCTTGCCGAGGGCGGCGACCGCGGCGCGCAGATCCTTGTGCTCTTCGGTTTCGAGGACGGTGCTCATACGGATTGCTCCTCCTGTACGGCGGCAACGGCGGCTTCGACGTCTACGTCTACGACTGCGAGCAGCGCGCCGACCTCGACCTGGCGGCCGGGCTCGGCGTGCAGGGCGGTGAGCGTGCCGGAGGCGGGAGCGGAGATGCGGTGCTCCATCTTCATGGCCTCCAGCCAGATGAGGGGCTGTCCGGCGGCCACCGTCGCCCCCTCGGCGAGTCCCTCCGCCAGGCGCACGACGGTGCCGGGCATCGGGGCGAGCAGGGAGCCGGGCTCCTGCCGGGCGGTGGGTTCGGGCAGCAGCGGCAGCGGCGTGAGGGCGACCCCGCCGACGTACACCCGGTCGTCGCCGTACCGCGCGACAGTGAACTGCCGTCGTACGCCTTCCACTTCGAGTACGACGAGATCGCGGGCCACGGACACGACCCGCACCCCGTCGGCGGTGAATCCGCCCCGCGTGTGCCGGTAGCTGACCTCGTGCTCGGTGCCGTCCGGCTCACTGCGGAAGCGTTTGATCTGGGGCTGCGATGCGAGGTTGCGCCAGCCGCCGAACCGCGAGCGGCCGTGCGCGTCGGCGAGGGCTGCGGCCAGCGGGGCATGGGGGCCGGGTGCGGCCGCTGCGAGTTCCGTGACGTACCGGTCGTAGAAGCCGGTGTCCATGCGGGCCTCGGTGAACTCCGGGTGCCGCAGCGACCGGACAAGCAACTCCCGGTTGGTGACCGGGCCGTGGACGGTCGCCCGCTCCAGGGCACCCGCCAGCTTGCGCACGGCCTGGGCGCGGGTGGGGGCGTACGCGATGGCCTTGGCCAGCATCGGGTCGTAGTGCACGCCGATCGTGTCGCCGTCCGCGTACCCGGTGTCGAGGCGCACGCCGGGCACGTCGATGCGGTGCAGGGTGCCGGTCTGCGGGGCCCATGCGGCGGCCGGGTCCTCGGCGTAGAGGCGGGCCTCGACGGCGTGGCCGCGCGCGGTCGGCGGCTCGCCCTCCAGCGCATCGCCCTCCGCGACCCGGATCTGCAGCGCGACGAGATCGATCCCGAACACGGCCTCGGTCACGGGGTGTTCGACCTGGAGGCGGGTGTTCATTTCGAGGAAGTGCGCCTTGTCGCCCGCGACGAGGAACTCGACCGTGCCCGCCCCGCGATACCCGGTCACGCGCGCCGCCCGCACGGCCTGCTCGTGCAGCGTCTCGATGAGAGCGTCCCCGAGACCGGGCGCCGGGGACTCCTCGATGACCTTCTGGTGCCTGCGCTGAAGGGTGCAGTCGCGGGTGCCGAGCGCCCACACGGTGTCGTACGCGTCGGCCATGATCTGCACCTCGACGTGCCGGCCGCCCTCGACGTACGGCTCGACGAAGACCTCACCGTCCCCGAAGGCGCTGGCGGCCTCCGCGCGGGCGGCCGCCAACTCACCGTCGAGATCCTTCAGTTCGCGTACGACACGCATGCCGCGGCCTCCGCCGCCCGCCGCCGCCTTCACAAGGACCGGAAGGTCGGCCTCGGTGACCGAGTCGAGCGACGCGATGCCCATCAGCTCCTTGGCCCGCGTCTTGGACGCCATGGCCTCGATGGACTCGGGGGGCGGCCCGATCCAGACGAGCCCCGCGTCGAGCACGGCGCGCGCGAAGTCCGCGTTCTCGGAGAGGAAGCCGTAGCCGGGGTGGACGGCGTCCGCGCCCGCCGTCTGCGCGGCCTTCACGATCAGTTCGCCGCGCAGATAGGTGTCGGCGGGCGCCGAGCCCGGCAGGCGCACGGCGGAGTCGGCCTCGCGCACGTGCAGGGCGTCCGCGTCGGCGTCGGAGTACACCGCGACGGTCGCGATGCCGAGGTCGCGGCAGGTGCGGAAGACGCGGCAGGCGATCTCGCCGCGGTTGGCGACCAACAGGGAAGTAATCACGGGGAGTTCCTCACATCCGGAAGACGCCGAAACCGCCACGCGCACCCTCGTAGGGGGCGGTGTGGATCGCGGACAGGCACAGGCCGAGGACGGTGCGGGTGTCGCGGGGATCGATGACCCCGTCGTCGTAGAGCCGCCCCGAGAGGAACATCGGCAGGGACTCCGACTCGATCTGCTGCTCCACCATGGCGCGCAGCGCGGCGTCCGCGTCGTCGTCGTAGGGCTGCCCCTTGGCGGTCGCAGAGGCGCGGGCCACGATCGACAGAACGCCTGCCAGCTGCTGCGGCCCCATGACGGCGGACTTGGCGCTGGGCCAGGCGAAGAGGAAACGGGGGTCGTAGGCCCGCCCGCACATGCCGTAGTGCCCGGCCCCGTAACTCGCCCCCATGAGGACGGACAGATGCGGGACCCGCGAGTTCGAGACGGCGTTGATCATCATGGCGCCGTGCTTGATGATGCCGCCCTGCTCGTACTCCTTGCCGACCATGTAGCCGGTGGTGTTGTGCAGGAAGAGCAGCGGTATGTCGCGCTGGTTCGCCAACTGGATGAACTGGGCGGCCTTTTGGGACTCCTCGCTGAAAAGAACGCCCTGCGCGTTGGCGAGGATGCCGATGGGATAGCCGTGCAGCTGGGCCCACCCGGTCGTGAGACTGGCCCCGTACAACGGCTTGAACTCATCGAAATCGGAGCCGTCGACGATGCGGGCGATGACCTCGCGCGGATCGAAGGGCACCTTCAGATCGCCGGGCACGATGCCGAGCAGCTCGTCCTCGTCGTACTTCGGCGGCTCGACGACGGTCACCGGATCGGCGTACGCCTTGCGCCAGTTGAGCCGTTTGACGACCCGCCGGGCCTGCCGCAGCGCGTCCCGCTCGTCCTCGGCGAGATAGTCCGCGAGGCCTGAGGTGCGGGCGTGCATCTCGGCGCCGCCGAGCGACTCGTCGTCGCTCTCCTCGCCGGTGGCCATCTTCACCAGCGGCGGCCCGCCCAGGAAGACCTTGGCCCGCTCCTTGACCATGATCACGTGATCGCTCATGCCCGGTACGTACGCGCCGCCCGCGGTCGAGTTGCCGAACACGACGGCCACCGTGGGGATTCCGGCGGCGGACGACTGGGTGAGGTGCTTGAACATCGCACCCCCGGGGATGAAGATCTCCTTCTGGGACGGCAGATCGGCACCCCCCGACTCGACGAGATGGATGGACGGCAGCCGATTGGCATGCCCGATCTCATGAGCCCGGAAGGCCTTCTTCAACGTCCACGGATTGCTCGCCCCGCCGCGTACGGTCGGGTCGTTGGCGGTGATGAGGCACTCCACGCCCTCGACGACGCCGATACCGGTGACCATCGAGGCGCCGACGGGATAGTCGCTCCCCCAGGCGGCCAGTGGGGACAGCTCAAGGAAGGGCGTGTCCGGGTCGAGAAGCAGCTCGATCCGCTCCCTCGCAAGCAACTTGCCGCGCTTGCGGTGCCGTTGGACGTACTTCTCGCCACCGCCCTCCAAGGCCTTGGCCTGTTCACTGCCGAGCTCGTCGAGCTTGGCGAGCATGGCCTCGCGGTGTTCGGCGTACTCGGGGCTCGCGGGGTCGAGCGCGGACGCAAGGACGGTCACAGCAGTACCTCCGGGCTCACAGCAGGGCCTCCGGTATGTCGATGTGGCGGGCGCGCAGCCACTCGCCCAGGCCCTTGGCCTGCGGATCGAAGCGGGCCTGCGAGGCGACTCCCTCGCCGAGGATCCCGGTGACGACGAAGTTCAGCGCGCGCAGATTCGGCAGGACATGGCGTACGACGGTCAAGTCGGCGGTCTCCGGGAGGAGTTCACGGAAGCGCTGCTCGGTCAGTTCGTGGGCGAGCCACCGCCACGCCTCGTCCGTCCGCACCCACACGCCGACGTTCGCGTCACCGCCCTTGTCGCCGCTGCGGGCGCCGGCGACGAGGCCGATGGGGGCGCGCCGGGTGGGGCCTTGCGGCAGGGGCTCGGGCAGCGGCGGGGCGTCGAGCCCTTCGAGTACGCGGGTCTCGGCGCCCTGCGGCACGGAGAACCGCTCCCCGTCCGGGAGCACCGCCACATGCTCGACCTCGCCCCGCTCGACGTACGCGGCTTCGAAGACTCCGTAGGGGGAGCCCTTGCCCGGGGGTGCCGTCACGTGGAATCCGGGGTAGCTGCCGAGGGCCAGTTCGATCGCGGCGCCGCTCAGGGTGCGGCCGACGGGCTCCTGCTGCGGGTCGCGCACGACGAGCCGCAGCAGGGCGCTCGCGGTCTCCTCGGTGGGGGCGTCGGCCCTGTCGGTGCGCACGAGATCCCAACGCACCTCCGCGGGCGCTTTTTTGGCGCCTCCGAGCGCGTCCTCGATCTGCGCGCGCACGAGGGCGGCCTTCTCCTCGATGTCGAGCCCGGTGAGGACGAAGACGACTTCGTTGCGGAAGCCGCCGAGCCGGTTCAGGCCGACCTTGAGGGTCGGCGGCGGCGCCTCGCCGCGCACACCGCCGACGCGGACGCGGTCAGGCCCCTCCTGCGTGAGGGTGACCGTGTCGAGCCGGGCGGTGACATCGGGCCCTGCGTACCGGGCGCCGGACGTCTCGTACAGGAGCTGCGCGGTGACCGTGCCGACGTCGACGAGGCCGCCGGTGCCGTCGTGCTTGGTGATGACGCTCGACCCGTCCTCGTGGATCTCGGCGAGGGGAAATCCGGGCCGGCGCAGCTGCCCCGGCCTTTGGTTGAAGAAGGCGTAGTTGCCGCCGGTGGCCTGCGTCCCGCACTCCAGGATGTGCCCGGCGACGACGGCTCCCGCGAGCCGGTCGTAGTCGTCCGGCGCCCATCCGAAGTGCGCGGCGGCGGGCCCCGTGACGAGCGCGGCATCGGTCACACGCCCCGTGACGACGACGTCGGCCCCGCCCCTCAGACACTCGGCGATTCCGGCGCCGCCGAGGTAGGCGTTGGCGGTGAGCGCGCCGGGGAAGCGCCCGCCGAGATCATCGCCTTCGACGTACGCGACGTTCGTCTCGACCCCGGTCCGACCGGCCAACTCCCGTACGGCATCGGCGAGTCCGGCCGGATTGAGCCCACCGGCATTGGCGACGAGCCGGACGCCCCGCTCCTTGGCGAGCCCCAGGCACTCCTCCAGCTGCCGAAGGAAGGTCTTCGCGTACCCCCGCGAGGGGTCCTTGAGCCGGTCGCGCCCGAGGATCAGCATGGTCAGCTCGGCGAGATAGTCGCCGGTGAGGACGTCGAGCGGCCCGCCGGTGAGCATGTCGCGCATGGCGTCGAAGCGGTCGCCGTAGAACCCGGAGGCGTTGCCGACGCGCAGGACGCGGCTCACGGGGTGGCTCCCCTCGCCGGGCGTCCCGGTCCTGCGGGCCCCGCGAAGGCCTGCGCGACATCGAGCCACCGCTCGGCGTCGGGGCCTTCGGCGCGTACGGAGAGATCGTCCCGATGGGCGCGCTGGGTGACGAGCAGACAGAAGTCGAGAGCAGGCCCGGTGACGCGCTGCCCGGCATCCTCAGGCCCCTGCACCCACAACTCACCGGAGGGAAGCACGAGTTCAACCCGGAAGGCTTCACCGGGCGCAGTCAGCCCGTGCACGCCGAAGGAGAAGTCACGGGCCCGCACCCCGATATGGGCCACATGCCGCAGCCGGTCGGTGGGGGTCCGCCGGACGCCGAGCGCGTCGGCGACGTCCTGCCCATGGGCCCAGGTCTCCATCAGCCGCGCGGTGGCCATGGAGGTGGCGGACATGGGCGGCCCGTACCAGGGAAAACGGGTGCCGCGAGGGGCGGCGCGCAGGGCCGCCAGGAGCTCCGCACGCCCCGCACGCCACCGCGCGAGCAGCTCGGCGGGCGGCAGACCGGCCCCTTCCTCGGCCCCGTCGTCGACGAACGAGCCGGGAGCGGCAAGGGCCTCTTCGACCAACTTCCCGAAGGCATCAGGATCGGTCACGGCGATGAACGCGGCCCGGTCGGTCCAGGCGAGATGGGCGATCTGGTGGGCGACGGTCCAGCCGGCGGCGGGCGTGGCGAGCGCCCACCGCTCATCCCCCAACCCCGCTACCAGCTGGTCGAGTTCCTCACTCTCACTGCGCAGATCGTCGAGTACGGGCACAGCTTCGGACACGGAGCGCTCCCCTCGGGGCACGAATGGGGTCTCCCCTGCTCGAACGAAGTTGAGAACTTGGGGAAGTGCCCCGGAGCATGGCAGCGCTCGGAGAAACAAGCAAGCGTGCTTGCATTACTTTCCGGACGACTCCGGGAGGGGTTCGGCGACGGCGCTCATGGCGGGCTCGGGGGCGAGTTCGGGGGCGGTCTCGGGGGTGGCGGCTTCCGTCTCCGGGGCGCCCCCTGCCACGACACCCCCGCCACGAGCCGACCTGCGCCCGACCTGAGTACGGACGGCACCCATGCTGGCGGCGATGACCAGCGAGATCGCGAGGGCCTCGTGCACGGAGAGGGCCTGGTTCAGGACGAGGAATCCGGCGACGGCGGCGATGGCCGGTTCCAGACTCATCATGATCGCGAAGGTGGAGGCGGGAAGCCGCCGCAGGGCGAGCAGTTCCAGGGTGTAAGGGAGCACCGACGACATCACAGCAACGGCAGCACCGAGCCCGAGCACTTCCGGCTGAATGAGCTTGTCCCCCGACTCGACGAACCCAAGCGGCATGAAGAGCACGGCGGCGACGACCATGGCGAGCGCAAGCCCGTCGGCTTGCGGAAAGCGCCGCCCGGTACGCGCACTGAAGACGATGTACGTGGCCCACATGGCACCGGCGCCCAGCGCGTATGCGACACCAACGGGATCGAGCGAACTGAAGCCACCGCCGCCCCCCAGCAGAAAAACACCGCACAACGCGAGCCCGGCCCACACCATATTCACCGCACGCCGGGAGGCGAAGACGGACAGGGCAAGGGGCCCGAGCACTTCAAGGGTGACGGCGGGCCCCATGGGAATCCGGGCAACGGACTGATAGAAGAGCCCGTTCATCCCGGCCATGGCCACACCGAAGGCGACGACGGTCCCCCAGTCGGCACGCGAGTGCCCGCGCAGCCGGGGCCGGCAGACGATCATCAGCACCAGAGCGGCAAAGGCGAGCCGCAGGGTCACGATGCCGAGGGCTCCCGCCTTGGGCATCACGCTCACGGCGATGGCGCCGCCGAACTGGACGGAGACGCCGCCCGCGAGCACCAGCCCGACGGGCCCGAGGGCACCCCACCGCCCGCCGGTTGCCGCCTCCTGACCGCTCCTCGACGCGTCCACAGCCAACCCTTCCACTTCTCCAGCCTCGGCCAGTCCACTCACCTGGACTGCCTCGTCCAAGGTAGTAGACCACGTCAGGATTGTGGAGCGGTTTCACTGCTGTACGCAAACCGCGTCCACATTCCGAGGCGAGGTGCGCTCACGAGGCGGCGAGGGCGTCTCGCCAGACAGGGCTGTCGACGTAGTGGTTGTCGTAGCGCTCGGAGGACTCAGCGATCTTCTTCGGGTCGGTCTCGCCGCGCATGACGCTGCCGAGCAGGCGCAGGTAGTCGAAGCGGGCCATGCCGGGCGTGAAGACGAACAGGACGTCCGCGGTGCAGCCCGGGGCGGCGGCGAAGGCGTGCGGGGTGTGCGGCGGCACGGCGAGGAAGTCACCGGCGTTCAGGACGGTGATCTCCTCGCCCACGAGGACCTGGAGGGAGCCGCCGATCACGAAGAACAGCTCCGTGGCCTTGGTGTGGAAGTGCGCGGGAGCACCGACGGCGCCTTCGGCGAAGGTGGAGCGGTACGTGGTGAACCCGCCCTCCGGCCCGTCCGCCTCGGCAAGGAGGGTCATCACGCTGCTCGGATCGGCGGAGGTCTCGGCGTCCGATGCGCGGGTGAGGAGGGCGGAGAAGTCGGTGTTCTTGCTGCTCATGGCGGTGTCCTCTTCGGCTCGGCAGCGGCGTTCGCTGCGTTGTGATCACCACTCTATGAAGCGGAAAGACCTCCGGAGGAGTGCAATTGAGCACGAGAAATCCCGGTCAATTTCTTTGGGGTCCAGGCGGTGATGTGGGCCGGTGGTGGTGTTCTTACCGGGGCCGCCCGGTTGTCCCGAGGTTGGCGGTTCCGGGCCGGGAGTCAAGGGCGCTCCTTCGTCGCGTCGGCTGCGCCGATTCCGCTGCGCTCCACCCTTGACACCCACCCCTCCACCGCGAGAAGGAAGACGACCGGGCGGCCACGAAACGGGGCTCACGGGGACGGGTCCTTGGGGTGTCCGGCTTGTCTGCCGGGTGCGGACTGGTTCGTAGCAGCGCGGCCGGGTGGGAGGGGTGAAGGGCTGCGCGGCCGGTTCGGGGATGGCTGGCCGGTTTCGTCAGGCGTCTGCCGACCGGATCTTCCGGCCCCGGCCGGGAGAAGGCCGGGAGAGGGGGGTGTGGGGAACCTACTTCGGCAAAGTTGCGTTTCGCAGTGCCGCGCGCCCCCCTTGTGCCAGAACACTACTTTTCCAAAGTAGGTCCCCCACCCCCCCCGCGGCGCCGGGCGACGACGGGCCCCCCCGAGCGCCCCGGCGGCCGGCGCGA
>NZ_JBHYIG010000304.1:0-375 GCF_042740015.1 Streptomyces sp. NPDC059037 | reverse complement strand
TGAGTTGGTGAGGGCCGCGCCCACCGATTGGCCAAAAACTAAACTTTCCCAAAGTAGGTCCCCCACCCCCACCTCTCGACCGGGAAACGACGGCCACCCCGGAAGAACCGGCCGTCAGACGCTTGACGAGACCGGGACCCATCCCCGGACCGGCCGCGCACCCTCCCACCCCTTCAGCGGGCTGCGCTGCTACGAACAAGTCCGCACCCGGCAGGAAAGCCGGATGACCCATCCCCGCAGTCCCGAGAGCCCCGCTTCGAGGGCCGCCCGGTCATCTCACTTCTCGCGGTGGAGGGACGGGTGTCAAGGGTGGCCCGAAGGGTCATCGGCGCAGCCGACGCGCAGCGCAGCGGAGCGCCCTTTACACCCGGCCCG
>NZ_JBHYIG010000303.1:0-11533 GCF_042740015.1 Streptomyces sp. NPDC059037 | reverse complement strand
CTCCGGATGGGGTCTCCCCTGCTCGAACGGAGTTGAGAGCTTGGGATGGGGCCTCCCCTGCTCGAACGGAGTTGAGAGCTTGGGATGGGGTCTCCCCTGCTCGAACGGAGTTGAGAGCTTGGGGAAGGTCATCGCCGCCCCTGGGCGGCGAGTTCCGCGACCGCGTCCGCGACGTGGTCCACTTCCTCTTCGGTGTTGTAGTAGTGCGGCGACAGGCGCAGGCACCAGTCGACGTCCTTGTCCCCGAAGTCGAACTGGGCGAACTCCCGGTAGCTGAGCGCCGAGTTGATGCCGCGGGCGTCCAGGGCCGCCTTGAACGGCTCCGGCTGCCGGCCCGCCACGCCGCAGGTGACGAGCGCGGCGAGACGCGGGCCGCGGTCGAGCACGCGCACCCCCGGGATCGGTGCGAGCCGGTCGCGGAGCCGGGCTGCGAGGGCGGGGGTGCGCCGCTCGATGGCCTCGATGCCGACCTCGCGGGCGTAGCGCGTCGCGGCGGCGCTGCCGAGCACCGTCGCGTACGGGAACTCCCACTCCTCGAAGCGGGCCGCCGTCGCCACGGGCTTGTAGCCGCCCGGTTCGGTCCAGCGTGCCCCGTGCATGTCGATGAACAGCGGTTCGCGGCCCGCGCTCAGGACGCGATCGGATACGTACAGGAATCCGGAACCGCGGGGGCCGCGCAGGAACTTGCGGCAGGTGGCGGTGAGGAAGTCGCAGCCGATCTCCGCCACGTCGATGACGTACTGGCCCACCGACTGGCAGGCGTCGACCAGGTAGAGCAGGTCCAACTCCCGGCAGTGGCGGCCGATTTCGACGATGGGCGAGACGAGGCCCGAGTTGGTGGGGACATGGGTGGCGGACACCAGACGGGGGCGGTAGGTCCGCATCAGCACGGCCATCGCCGCCACGTCGACGCCGCCTTCCGGGGTGTTGGGCGCGTGGACGATGCGTACGCCGAAGCGCTTGCGCAGGGACAGGAAGGCGATCTGGTTGGAGACGAAGTCGTCGCGGGTGGTGAGGATGACGTCGTCGGTCTCGAACGGGATCGAGGACAGGGCGTTGGCGTAGGCGTGGGTGGCGCTGCCCGCGAAGGCGATGTTGTCGGGCGTGGTGTTGATGAGGGCGGCGAGCTCCGTGTAGAACGCGCGGACTTCGGCGGCGCGGGCGGCCGACGCCTCGTAGCCGCCCGTCCGGGCTTCGAGGTGCAGATGGCCGACCATGGCGTCGAGGACCGGGGCCGCGAGGAGCCCACAGCCCGCGTTGTTGAAGTGGATGACGTTGCGGCAGCCGGGGGTGTCGGCCCGCAAAGCGGCGACGTCCAGCGGGAGTTGACCCTGGGGTGCCTTCTGAAGTGCTTCCCGAGCAGGACCAGAAGCGCTACTGTTGTCTCTCATGAATGACAGTAGCACTTCTGTCGAGTTGGCCGACAGGCTCCGTGCGCTGGTCTCCCGGCTCTCGCCCGGCGACCGGCTGCCGAGCAGCCGGGAGCTGACCAAGGAGTACCGGGTCGGCCCGGCGACCGTGGCGCGGGCCATCGCCGCGCTGGCCGCCGAGGGCGTGGTGGTGACCCGTCCGGGCAGCGGGACGTACGCGGCACAGCGCACCCGGCTCCAGGGCGAAGCCACTGCCACCGACACCGACTGGCAGACGGTCGCCCTCACCGACCGTGCCGTCGACACGCATCTGATCGCCGACCCGCTCGGCCCGCCACCGGCCGGGACGATCACGCTGGACGGCGGCTATGTGCACCGCTCGCTGCAGCCGACTCGGGCCCTGAGTGCGGCACTTGCGCGGGCGGCACGCCGTCCGGACGCCTGGGACCGCGCCCCGGCAGGCGGCCTGACGGCGCTGCGCACCGTGTTCGCCCGGATCGTCGGTGGCAGCGTGACGGCGGACGACGTGCTGATCACCGCCGGCGGGCAGAGCGCCCTGTCGATCGCGTTCCGCGCCGTCGCCGGGCCCGGCAGCCCGGTCCTGGTCGAGTCCCCCACCTATCCGCGGGCTCTTGCCGCCGCCCGCGCCGCCGGACTGCGGCCCGTCCCCGTACCGCTCGACGCCGACGGCCTGCGGCCCGACATGCTGGCCGACGCGTTCGCGATGACCGGCGCACGGCTGCTGTACTGCCAGCCGACGTTCCAGAACCCGACCGGCACCGTGCTCACGCCCGAGCGGCGCCGTCAGATCCTCGATGTGGCGCGCGCGTCGGGCGCGTTCGTGCTGGAGGACGACTTCGCGCGGCACCTGGGACATGGCGGCGCGGTGCCGCGACCGCTGGTGGCCGACGACCGTGACGGCACGGTCGTGCACGTCACCTCACTCACCAAGCCCGCCGCACCGAGCCTGCGGATCGGCGCGCTTGTGGCCCGCGGGCCGGTCATGGAGCGGATGCGGGCGGTGCGACTCGTCGACGACTTCTTCGTCACGCGCCCGCTCCAGGAGGCGGCGCTCGAGGTGCTCAGCTCCCCGTCCTGGGACCGGCACGTCCGCTCGCTCGGCACGGCACTGCGGGAGCGCGGCGCCGTACTGGCCGCCGCGCTCACCGAGGAGCTGCCGGGCGCGACCCTGGCCTGTCTGCCAACGGGCGGGCTGCACCTGTGGGTTCGCCTGCCGCCGGGCGTGGACGACACCGTCCTCACCGCCGCCGCCCGGCAGCGCGGCGTCGCCGTGAGCGCCGGCAGCCGCTACTTCGCCGCCGAGCCGCCGTCGGCCCACCTGCGCATCGGGTTCGCCGCGACCGCCGATCACGCCGAGCTGACGGAGGGGGCGCGCCGGCTGGGGGCGGCGCTCGGCGGACTCGCCCCCAAGGCAGGGTGAGGTGGGGCGCCTGCCGGTCAGGCCTTCTTGTGGCCGATGACCAGGTGCTTCTCGGCGCTGCTGCGGCGCACCTCGCAGTCGGTGAAGCCCGCGCGTTCCAGGAGGGCGATGAACTCCGCGGCCGTGCGGTGGCGGCCCGCCATCTCGATGTGCATCACCAGGTTCATCGCGGCGGTGGCCAGCGGGCCGGTGTGGTCGTCGTCGAAGAGGCGGTCCATGATGAGGACCCTGCCCGGTCCGCCCGTCGTGTCGCAGGCGCGGTACGCCTTCTCCAGGAGCCGTACGCAGGTGTCGTCGTCCCAGTCGGAGAGGATGTAGCCGAAGGCGAGGCAGTCGCCCCGCGGGAGTTCGTCGGCGAAGAAGTCGCCCCCGGCGAAGCCGAGCCGGTCGACGACCGGTCGTGCCTCGGCGTCCTCGCCGACCAGGGGTGCGACCGCGGGCATGTCGAAGACCGTGGCGCGCAGGCCCGGTTCGGCGAGCAGCGCCGCCACCGCGAACGGGCCGGTGGCGCCGCCGACGTCCACCAGGTGCGTCGTCCCGGAAAGGCCCGCGAGGGCGGCGAGCTCCTGCGACATGCCGAAGCTGAGATCCCACATCGCGCGCATGAACGCGCGCAGCGATTCGCTGTCGCGGTACACGTCGTCGAACGGCGATGCCTCGCCGCTCTGCTTGCCGTCGGTGAGGTAGGTGTCCAGGCGGGTGAGGCGGCCCTGCGTCTCCACCGTCAGGTGCTCGATGAAACCGCCCAGGTACCGGCTGTTGCGGTGGTCGAGGAACGGCGCGGCCTCGGCGGTCAGGGCGAACTCCCCGTCCTTGGAGCGTTCGACGACACCGAGGGACGTCAGGACCAGGAGCATGCGCTCCAGGGTGTCGGGGTCCGTGGAGAGGCGCTCGGCCAGGCCCGGCACGGTGTCCGGGCCCTGCTCGATGAGGGACGCGAACACACCGTGCTTGAGGGCCGTGTGCAGCACCGGGGTGGAGATGAGTCCGTAGACGGTGTTCTCAAGTGCGCGCGGCATCATCGGGGCTGCTCCTCTGTCGGGGCGGTCGTAGGGGTGGGTGTCGGGGTCGTCGTGGACGGTGCCGCGGCCAGCTCTTCGATCAGGCGGGCCACCTCCGTCGGGTGGGTGACGTGGGAGGCGTGGCCCGCGCCGGCGATCTCGGCGAACCGGCCGTGCGGCAGCAGTTGTGCCAGGCGTCGTGCCACCTCACGGTGGTGCGGCGCGGACCGGGTGCCTGCCGCCACCACGGTGGGCGTCGCGAACGTCAGGGGATCGAAGCGCGGCACGTCGACGGTGGGGTCCGTCATCTCCGAGATCAGGGCCGCACCGTCCGCGGCGAGGTCGGACGGCTGGGTGCGGGCCAGGTGCAACCGGCTTGCGGGGCCCAGGAGTTCGGTGAGCAGCGCGCGGGCCGCCCGCTCAGGACCGCCCTCGGCGGCGGCGCCGCGCACGGTCTCCTCCCAGGGGTCCACGGCCGGCCACCACGGCAGCCAGCGCACCGGCGGTTCCACCGCGACGATGCCCGCGACCAGCGACGGTTCCGCCGCCGCGGCGGCCATCGCCACCAGGGCGCCGTAGCTGTGGCCGAGCACGATGGGCGCGGACAGCTCGGCGAGGATCTCGCGCAGGTCGTCCACGTGCGCCTGGTGGTCGACGCCCGCGCCGCCGAGCGGCCGCGACCGGCCCCAGCCGCGCCGGTCGTATCCGATGACCGTCCGGTCCGGCAGCTCGTCGCTCACCCGGCGGAAGCCGGTGCTGCGGTCCATGGAGCCGTGCACGATCACGACCGGCCGGGCGGTCGTGTCCGTCCCGCCGCGGACCTTGCTGACGGCCGGCCGCGCGCGTTTCGCCGCGGCGGCCTCCTCGGCCTGTCTTCCTGTCGACTTCACTGTGTCTCCCGCTCCTCGCCCAGCAGACGTACCAGACCGGCCAGGGTCGGGTCGTCGAGCAGCCGTTGTACGTCGATCACCACGCCGAAGCAGTCCTCGGCGGCCGCCATGAACTCGGCCATGGCCAGCGAGTCGCCGCCCGCCGAGAAGAAGTCGGTGTCCAGCTTCACCTGGGCCTGCGGAACGCGCAGGCACGACGAGAAGAGCCGGGCGAGTTCCCAAGTGGCGTGCGTCGAATCCCACTTGGGCGGCTGGGGACTCCAACTGCTCGGCTGAGGCGTCGGCTCCGGCTCCGGTTTCCGTTCCGGCCGGGTGTGATCGGGAGCCACTTCGGCCTCCCCCACCTTGCCGTTCGTGGTGAGCGGCAGCCGGTCGAGGACGGTGAACGTAGCCGGGATCATGCCGCCGTGGAGGTGCTCGGCCAGGTAGCCGCGCACCTCCGACTCCCGCCAGGAGCCGGGGCGTTCGGGCACCACGAGGGCGTGCAGCCTGTTGCCGCGTTCGACGGCGTGGCAGGACGCGACGCCGGGTGCCTTCTCCAGGACGCGCTCGACCTCGTCGAGTTCTACGCGCTGTCCGCGGATCTTGACCTGCCGGTCGCGGCGGCCCGCGTACTCCAACGAGCCGTCCTCACGCCAGACGCAGATGTCCCCGGTCCGGTACATCAGCCGGCCCGGCCGGTCCGCGAAGGGGTCGGGCACGAACGACCCCGCCATGAGGTCGGGGCGTCCGAGGTAGCGGCCGATGCCCGTGCCCGCGATGTACAGCTCGCCCGGGCAGCCCGCGGGCAGCAGCCGCCGTTCGTCGTCGAGTACGTACACACGCTTGCCGTGCACCGGCCGGCCGATCGGCGGGTCCTCCTCGCCCGCGACGCACTCGTGCCAGGTGGACCAGACGGCCGCCTCGGCGGGCCCGTAGAGGTTGAGCAGGCGCCGGTCCTTCGCCGTCCAGCGCTTGACGAGCTCGCCGGGCAGCCGCTCGCCCGCGAACGCCGCGATCCGCAGGTCGGGCAGCGGGTCGCGCGGGAGCACCGACCAGACCGATGGCGTCATGATGGCGGCGGTCACCCGCCGTTCGCGCAGCAGCCGAAGCAGCGGCGGTCCCGGTGTCAGGGCGGCGGCGGTGCCCATCACGAGGGTCGCCCCGTTCAGCAGCGCGAGGACGACCTCGGAGACACAGCCGTCGAAGTTCAGCGACAGGAACTGCAGCACCCGGTCCTGCGGCCGCAGCCGGAACACCTTGCGCTGGGCGATGTGCAGATTCGTCAGCGCCTCATGGCTGTTGGCGATCGCCTTCGGCCGTCCGGTGGTGCCGCTGGTGAACACCACGTAGGCGGTGTTCCCCGGCACCACGCCGGTGATCGGCGGGGTGGCGGCACGCTCGCCGGGGTGCAGCCTGACCACGTCGGCCGGCACGCCAAGGGCGTCGAACCGCTCGGCGGTGGCGTCGTCGGCGATGACGAGCCGCGCCGACGTCTGGTCCAGCATGGTCTTCAGGCGCTCGCCGGGGCAGTCGGCGGCGGCCAGCAGGAAGGCGCCGCCCGCCTTGGCCACGGCGAGGACGGCCACGATGAGCCGCACGGAGCGTTCCATGCTGATCGCGACGACCGTCTCGGGCTCCACGCCCAGGTCACGCAGCCGGTGCGCGGCCCCGTTGGCCAGCGCGTCGAGCTCCGCGTACGAATAGGTGACGCCCTCGTCCTCGACCGCCGTGCTGTCCGGCGCGAGGCGGGCCCGGTCCTCGAAGAGCAGCTGCCAGCAGACGTCGGCGGCCCGCTCGTCGGCGCCGGTGTCGTTCCACTCGGTGACGATCTGGTGCCGCTCGAGGTCGCTGACCGGCTTCGCCTCCGGGAGCACGTCGGCGGCCTCGGACCGCGCGGGGCCGACGGCCACCGCACCGTCCCGCGCCGCGCCCTCGGACGCGGAGCCGACGACCACCAGGGCCTGGTGCCGGGAGCGGGTGTTGCAGTGCGGCCCCCACTCCACCGGTTCGGGCTCCACCGGGGAGAGGCCGAACTCCTGGTAGCGCTCGATGAATCCGAGGATCGCCCAGCGCGCCAGGCGTTCGGCGAACGGCGCACCCAGGCAGTAGTGCGGCCCCGAGCCGAACCCGAGGTGGCGGCCCTCGGCGCGCGCGACGTCGAAGGCGGTGGGGTCGGTGAACTTGCGGGGGTCGAGGTTGGCCGCGGCGAGCAGCACGAGGACGCCGTCCCCGGCCTTCAGCCGGGCGCCGCCGATCTCGATGTCGCGTACGGCGTGCCGCCCCACGTACTGGCTCGACCCGTCGATCCGCATCACCTCGGACACGGCGGAGTCGACGAGCGAGGGGTCGGCCCGCAGCCGCTCCAACTGCTCCGGGTGTTCGGCGAGCAGCAGGAGCCCGGTCGAGACGAGGTGGGTCAGGGTCTGGTAGCCGCCGGCGACGAGCACCATCGCGTTGGCGGCGACGAGGTCGAGGAGCTCGGCCGGCGGTTCGCCCGACGGACCGGCGTCGAAGTCGTCGCGCAGTCCGGCCGCCAGCGTGGTGACGAGGTCGTCGCCGGGCTCGGCGAGGCGCTCGGCGGCGAGTCGGCGCAGTCCGGCGAGCGCCTTCTCTAGCAGCGGGATGGTCTCCAGGTCGGCCCGGCTCGGGAAGGTGGAGACGCTGCTGAGCAGGCGCTCGTAGGAGTCGGCCCACTCGGTGAGTTCCGCGCCGCGGCCCGCCATGCCGAGCAGATGGGTCATCAGGTGCTCGGGCAGCCGCTCGGCGAAGTCCCGTACCAGATCGACGGTTCCGGCCCCGGGCAGCGTGTCGAGGACCTCGGCGGCGATCGACCGCAGGGCCGGGTCGTGCCGGCGCATGCTGGCCGGCGAGAACTCGCCGCGCAGGGCGTCCCTGATCCTGGTGTGCGCGGGAGGGTCGTTGAAGAGGAACTGCGCGGACAGCATCTCGGCGGTCGGCACGATGCCGCTCATGCCGCGCTCCGCGAGGTCGTCGGGGGCGTGGTGCCGGGCGGACGAGAACGCCCGGTGCTGAGCGAGGATCTCGACCGACTCGGCGTACCCGGAGCACACCCAGACGCCGCCCACCTCGTCGTAGAAGACGGGCGGGAGCTCGGATATCGCGGCCCAGTAGCGCCGGGGGTCGGCTATGACCTCGGCGCGGCGCAGATTGTGGATGCCGTGCCGCGCACGGTCATAGCCCTTGTCCTTGGGTGTCATTCATCTCCCCTTCCTCGGCGGAAGGTTGGTTCGCAGTGCCGGGGAGTCGTTCGGTGCGGCAGCTCGCGCGAGCGCTCGTGGAAGGGGAGGCGGTCCCCCGTCGTCAGTTGTCTGCCATGCGCTCGGCGAGGCTGCGCGGGCGCATGTCGGTCCAGTTCTCCTCGATGAAGCGCAGGCAGGCCTCGCGGGTGTCGCTCGGGTGCGCGACGGTCCAGCCTGCGGGCACCTCCACGGTGACCGGCCAGAGCGAGTGCTGGTTCTCGTCGTTGACGAGCACCGTGTACGTGCCGTCCGGGTTCTCGAAGGGGTTCGTCATGTTCCTTGCTCCTTGGTTAGGTGGGGCTTGCTTACGGATTCGGGTCCGGGTCCGGGTCCGGGTCCTGGAGGGCGTGGGAGACGATCTTTCCCACCGGCTCCAGGATGTGGGGCATCAGCATGTCGTCGTGGCGGCACGGGACGCGGTGCTCGTCGATCCGCCCGGTGGCGTGCGCCGCCCAGGCGTCACGGCCCCTCGCGGGCGCGGTCTCCGTGCCGTCCCGGCGCAGCCCGGCGGTCAGCACGAGCAGGTCGCCGCGGAACAGACCAGGGGTGAACGCGGCGCCGATGCCCGCGTTGTGGCGCAGTGTGTGCGCGAAGGTCCGCAGGTCGTCCGCGGTCAAGTTGGCCATGACCGCGCCGACTTGGCGGAAGAACTCGCTCAACGCGGCCGGGGTCAGCGGCTCGTCGGGACCGACGGTGGTGATGGCGGCCGGATCGTATCCGGCGTTCGCGGCGATCATCCTGAGCATGCTGTCCTCGTCCGCGGGCACGGCATCGGCGCCGTCGTCCGCCGCGCTCTCCGGGAAGGCGTCCAGAAGGGCGAGCAGCGCGATCTCCTCGCCCTGCTCCTGGAGTTGGGTGGCCATCTCGAAGGCGACGAGGCCGCCGAACGACCACCCGACGAGGTGGTACGGCCCATGCGGCCGCACCGAGCGGATCTGCTCGACGTAGTCCGCCGCCATCGCCGCGAGCGTGGCCGGGGGCTCGGCGTCCTGCAGCAGGGTGCGGGCCTGCAGGCCGTAGAGCGGGTGGCCCGCCGGCAGATGGTCCTTGAGGTGGTAGTAGCCCCAGCTGTGTCCGCCCGCCGGGTGGACGCAGAAGACCGGTGCCCGCTCCCCTTCCAGGTGCAGCGGCAGCAGGACGTCGCCCTGTGCCTTGGCCGCGCCGCGCAGCCGCTCGGCGAGACCGGCCACGGTGGGCGCCTCGAAGAAGTCCATGGGCCGCAGCTGCGCGCCCAGGGCGGCACGGATCCGCCCGATCAGGCGCATGGCGAGCAGCGAGTGCCCGCCGAGCGCGAAGAAGCTCTCGTCGCTGCCGATACGGGCGACGTCCAGGCCGAGTACTTCGGCGAAGAGACCGGCGATGATCCGCTCGTGCGGGGTGCCGGGGGCCCTCGTCGGCCCGGCACCGGCGTAGTCGGGCGCGGGCAGCGCCTTGCGGTCCAGCTTCCCGTTGGGTGTCAGCGGCAGCTCGCCGAGCCCGACGACGGCCGTGGGCACCATGTACTCGGGCAGGCCGCGCCCCAACTGGGCCCGGATGTCCTGCTGGTCGAGGACGGCGCCGTCCTCGACCACCACGTATCCGACCAGGCGGTGATCGCCGGGCCGGTCCTCACGGATGACGGCGGAAGCACTCTTGACACCGGGGCAGGACACCAACGCCGCCTCGATCTCCCCGAGTTCGATACGGAAGCCGCGCAGCTTGACCTGGTCGTCGGCGCGGCCCAGGAAGCGCAAGGTGCCGTCGCCGTTCCAGCACGCGCGGTCACCCGTGCGGTACATGCGCGACCCGGCGGGCCCGTACGGATCGGCGGTGAACCGTTCCGCGGTCAGTCCCGGCCGGTTCAGATAGCCGCGGGCCAGGCCCGCCCCCGCGATGTACAGCTCGCCGGGGACGCCCGGCGCCACCGGACGCAGCCGGTCGTCCAGCACGTACACCCGGGTGTTCGCGACGGGCCGGCCGATCGACGGGGCGGCCCCGTCTGCGGGACGGTCCAGATCGGCGGCCGTCGACCAGATGGTCGTCTCGGTGGGCCCGTACACATTGGTCACGGACCCGGCGTGCCCGCGCAGGGTGTCGGCCAGGGCCGCGGAGACCGCCTCGCCGCCGACCAGGATCCGGCGCAGGCCAAGGCCCTTCGCGTCGCCGGAAGCCGCCGCGAGCTCCCGCCACAGCGAGGGCGTCGCCTGGACGACGGTCACCGAGGCGTCGGCGATCAGCCCGGCCAGGGCGAGCGGCTCGCTCACCACCGAGGCTCCGGGCAGCACGACCGCCGCGCCGCACAGCAGCGGCAGATAGATCTCGAGCCCCGCGATGTCGAACGCGATGGTCGTCACGGACAGGAACCGGTCGCCCTCGCGGACACCGACCCGGCCCTTCATGTCGTCCATGAAGTTCGCGAGCCCTCGGTGCGGGACGGTGACGCCCTTGGGGGTGCCGGTGGAGCCCGAGGTGTAGATGACGTACGCCGGATGCTCGGGGTCGGGCGCGGTGGCCGGGTCGTCGCCGGTCGCATCGAGCCCGGCCAACTCCCTCTGGAGGGACGGCTCGTCGAGGAAGACGACTGGGGTGCCCTCGGCCCAGAGTCCGTCGGTGGCGGTGGTGGTGTAGGTATCGGTGAGGACGAGGGTGGGGCGCGCGTCCTCGACCATGAACCGGATCCGCTCCACCGGATACCCGGTGTCGATCGGCAGATACGCGGCGCCTGCCTTGAGCACCGCGAGAAGCGCGACGACCAGTTCCGGCGAGCGCGGCAGGGCGAGCGCGACGATGTGCTCGGCGCCCACGCCGCGCCCGGTCAGGAACCGGGCCAGGCGGTCGGCGCGGCTGTCGAGTTCTTCGTACGTGATGTGGGTGCCGTCGGCGATCAGAGCGGTGGCCCCCGGGGTGGCGCGGGCCTGAGCCCGGAACAGCTCCGGAACCGTGCCGGACGGGACCGCCGTGGCCGCGTCGTTCCACTCTTCGAGAACCTGGAGCCGCTCACCGTCGGACAGCACATCGACGGACGCGATACGCCGGGCGGGCTCGGCCACGACCGTGCGCAGCACGCGCACCAGTCGTTCGACCAGCGCGGTGGCCGTGCCCGGCTCGAACAGGTCGGTGCGGTAGGTGAGCGAGCCGACGATCCCGTCCGGGGAACCGCCCTCACCCTGCCGCTCGGCCAGGCTCAACGCCAGGTCCGTACGCGCCGCATGGACGGCAGCGGGCTGCACCGTGGCCCGCGCTCCCGCGAACTCCAGTGCCGCACGCGGGGTGTTGTTGAAGGCCAGCATGACCTGGAAGAGGGGGTGGTGGGCGAGGGAGCGTGTGGGGTTGACGGCCTCGACGAGGCTCTCGAAGGGGACGTCCTGGTGGGCGTAGGCGTTGAGGTTCGTCTCGCGTACGCGGTCGAGGAGTTCGGTGAAGGTGGGGTCGTCGGTGAGGTCGGTGCGCAGGACGAGGGTGTTGACGAAGAAGCCGACCAGGTCGTCGAGTTGGTCCTCGCCGCGTCCGGCGACGGGGGTGCCGACGGGGATGTCGGTGCCCGCGCCGAGTCGGTGCAGCAGGACGCCGAGGGCGGCTTGGAGCACCATGAAGACGGTGGTCTGGGTCG
>NZ_JBHYIG010000302.1:0-11709 GCF_042740015.1 Streptomyces sp. NPDC059037 | reverse complement strand
CCGAACCAAGCCCGCGGGCGGGGGGATATCCGCATGTCCCGCGCGGCGGGGGGGTGGTCCGGGGGCGCCCCCGGGGCGAAACCCCCGGGTCACCCGCCGCTGCGCATGACAGGACTTGGGAAGTCGGCCCCCTCGGGGGCTACTTCGTCGGCTTCTTGCCTGTCACTCCCAAGTGAACCAACAGCGCCAGATTCGGCTTCAGTTCAGCCTGCTTGACGCCCCACGTCTGGAACCCCCGCTGGTGCGAGGCGACCGCGGCGAGCATCGCCACCAGGGAGCCGGCCATGGCCGCCGGGCTGACGTCCTTGTCGACCTTGCCCTTGGCCTGGAGTTCCTTGACCGTGTCCGTAAGGGAGTTGTTGACGGAGTTGAGGATCTTCATGCGGATCTTGTAGAAGCGCTTGTCGCCCTCGGCGGCGCCCAGATCGACGACCCGGAGGATCGCGTCGTTCTTGCGCCAGAAGTCGAGGAAGCCGTCGACAAGCTCCTGAGCGGTCTGCCACCCCGCCTTGCCGACCCAGGACCGCCCGTCGAGCAGCTGGGTCAACTCGGCGCCCTCGGCGGCCATTTGCTCGGCAATCTCCAGGACGGCGCCCTCGACGTCCGGGAAGTACTGGTAGAAGGTCGCTGGTGAAGTCCCCGCCTTCCGGGCGACGTCGATGACTTTGACGTCCCGGTAGGGCGAGGAGCTGAGCATCTCGCTGAGGCAGTCGAGCAGCTTCTGACGCGTCGCCTGACCGCGCCGACCGGCCACGCGGCCGTCGACGGTACGTACCTGTCCTGTCATGCCGTCAGCTTACCGAGGGGTGATCGGAGCGCGATTCGGCCGAGTGCAAATGGGGTTGGGGGCGCTATTCGTCTCGGTATTCGCCCGATCCGCCCGCGCGGGTGGATACGGGTCTCGGCGGTGGATTCCGGCCGCCCATTAAATGGAGCGTACGTTCGAATCGAGCGCCTCTGGCGTTTCTTCTCCCCCTTGCGTCCCTTCTTGCGTCTCCTTTGTCCCGAGACACCCCGATCCCGCCCCCGGTTCGCAACCGTCGCCCCGTACAGGAAGAATCAGGGTGCGTGCCGCCGTAGCGGCTCGGTGGTGAGACGCTGCACGGGGCCGCTCGATACGGTGCCCGCGTACGGGGAGGTGGCAGGGCAAGTGGTGGATCAGCTGACGCAGCACGATCCGAGGCGGATCGGCCCGTTCGAGGTGCTCGGCCGGCTCGGAGCCGGTGGCATGGGCCTTGTCTACCTCGCGCGCTCCGCGTCAGGTCGGCGGGTGGCGATCAAGACGGTGCGGACCGAGCTCGCCGAGGACCAGCTGTTCCGGGTCCGCTTCACGCGCGAGGTCGAGGCCGCACGGGCCGTGTCCGGTTTCTATACGGCCGCCGTCGTGGACGCCGACCCGCGCGCCGCGGTGCCGTGGCTCGCCACCGCGTACGTTCCCGCGCCCTCCCTCGAAGAAATAGTGAATGAGCACGGGCCGCTGCCCACCCAGGCCGTGCGCTGGCTGGCGGCGGGCGTCGCCGAGGCCCTGGAGTCCATCCACGGCGCGGGCCTGGTCCACCGCGACCTCAAGCCGTCGAACGTACTCGTCGTCGAGGACGGACCCCGCGTCATCGACTTCGGCATCGCGTCCGGCGTCTCCAACACCCGCCTGACCATGACGAACGTCGCGGTGGGCACCCCCGCGTACATGTCGCCCGAGCAGGCGAAGGACTCGCGCAGCGTCACCGGCGCCAGCGATGTCTTCTCGCTCGGCTCGATGCTCGTCTTCGCCGCGACCGGCCACGCCCCCTTCCACGGCGCGAACCCCGTCGAGACCGTCTTCATGCTTCTCCGCGAAGGCCCTGACCTGGAGGGACTCCCGGACGAGCTGCGTCCGCTCATCGAGACGTGCATGCAGATGGAGGCGGCACTCAGGCCCAGCCCCGCCGACCTCCAGGCCCAGCTCGCGCCGCACCTCTTCGCATCCGAGAGCGAGGACGGCGACAGCGGTACGGCGTCCGCGTGGCTGCCGGAGCGGGCCGTCGCCCTCATCGAGGCCCGCAGGGGCGGCCGCCCGCCCGCACGGGTCGCGGCTTCGTCCTCGGGCAGGAGCGGCGGCCGGGGCGCGTCCCCCGCCTCCTCCGCCGCCGCGCCGCAGCCCCCGCACTCGCCGCCCGCCCCGCCGTCCCAGCCGCCGCAGCTCGGTGGCGTGCCGGACGCGGGACCTGTGCGTCTCGCCGGGGCGAAGGTGCCGATCGGTCCTGGACCCCGGGTGGCCGACGCCCGCGCCGCAGCCGTGGCCGCACCACCCGCCGAGGCCGGCCTCGCCGCGTCCTGGTCGCGCTCCAAGGCCGCGGCGAACGGCGCCGACCCCGTGGTGCCCGCGCCCACCGCGGCGCCGGACGCGGGGGCGGCCTGGCGGCCGTGGCGTTTCCGTATGTCCAATGACGTATGGGGCACGCCCGCCGTCGCCGGGAACCTGGTCTACGTCACGTCCTTCGAGGTGCACGCCCTGGACGTGGGCACGGGCCGCCGCAGCTTCAAGACGCGGGACGTCGCCTGGTCCATGGCGGTCGCCGACGGACGTATCCACGCATCCGACGGCCCCACGCTGTACGCGCTCGACGGCGCCGACGGCTCGGACCTGTGGCGGCTGCCCACCGACGCCTGGGTGTACTCCCTGCACGCCGACCGGGGCACGGTCGTCACCGGCACGCGCGGCGGCGGCGTACAGGCCTGGGAGGCGGCGAACGGCGAGAAGCTCTGGGAGATCACCGGAGCCCAGACCGACTTCGAGACCCCCGAAGCGGGCCCCGTCATCCACGACGGCACGGTTTATGTCTGGCAGAACGCACGCCTGCGCGCCCTGGAGGCACGCACCGGCGAGGAGCGCTGGTCGTACCCCATCGGCGACGCGGCCTCCTGCGGGGGCGTACCGGTCCGCCTGACGCAGGCGGAGGACGGCTACGTCTACGTGTCCGCCGGCACCCGCGTCCTCGCGATCGACGTGGCGGGCGGCCACGTCCGCTGGCACTTCGAGGCGCCCGCCGTCTTCCTGTGCCCGCCGGCGTTCGCGCCGGGGCCCGCGGTGACGGGCGGTGGCGTGTATCTCGCCGACTACCTGGGCACTGTGTACGCCCTCGACGCCACCGACGGCCGTGATCGCTGGCGCATCGCCACGGAGTCCCGGGCGTCGATCGAGCCGGTGCTCGTCGCCGACGGCCATGTCCACGTGGGCAGCGGCAAGGGCCTCTACACGCTGGACGCCGTGACGGGCACGCCGAAGTGGCGCTTCCAGGCGGGCGGCGAGGTCGTCGGCACGCCCGTCGTCGCCGACCGGCGCATCCACTTCGGCTCGACCGACCACCTGCTGTACACACTGAAGGCCGACGACGGCCGCCTGCGCTGGAAGCTGGCCACCGGGGGAGAGATCACCGGGGCGCCCGTGGTGCGGGACGGCGTCGTGTACGCGTGCAGCAAGGACCGGTGCGTCTACGCGCTGGACGCGGAGCGGGGGACCGGGACGGCGCGGTCCTAGGCCCGGGCGGGGCCTGTGGGACGACCGGGGGCTTCCCCTGCCGGTGGGACGGCCGTCGTACCAGGCTTGGAAGGGGCTAGACGGCGGCCGCCACTGCTGACGCTACGCCGTCTGTGTGACCCACGCCACCTTCCCCTTCTTCCCCTTCCGTACGCCGGTCATCTCGTCCGGTGGCCGGAGCCGCGGCCCGTGAACAGTTCCGCCTGCCGTTCCTGCGGCAGATTGCCGAGCGTGATCAGATGCGGCGCCTGCGCCAGGGCGTGCGTGCGGGCCGCCTCCCTGGACGACCAGAGCGCGCGCACCGTGCCCTGGACCGCCTCGGTCGGGTGAGCCGCGATGACCTCGGCGGCCTTCGTGGCGGCGGGGAGGAGTTCCTCGGGCGCGGTGAGCTCGGAGACCAGGCCCGTCTCGTACGCGCGGCGGGCCGAGACCCGTTCCGCCGAGCCCATCAGCGACATCCGCGCGATCTCCCCGTACGGCATCCGCTGCGCCATGTGGATCGACTCGTACGCGCTGACCATGCCGTACGTCGTGTGCGGGTCGAAGAAGGTGGCGTGCTCGGCGGCGATCACGAACTCCGCCTCGCCGATGAGATAGAAGGCACCGCCGCAGGCCATTCCGTTGACGGCGGCGATGACCGGCTTCCAGAGGTCGTTGGCCTTGGGGCCGACGGTCAGGAGCGGATCGTCCATGGAGTAGGGGGAGTCGGGCTGCGGGACGTCGGTGCCGCGGTCGATGCCGGTGCAGAACGCCTTCTCGCCGGCGCCGGTGAGGACGATGGCCCGTACGGTGTCGTCGAAGCGGAACTTCCGCCAGGTGGCGGTGAGTTCGGCGGCCGTCGTGGTGTCGATGGCGTTGTGACGGGTGGGGCGGTCGAGGGTGACGATCGCGACGCCCGTCTCCTTGTCGGTCCGTACGTTCAGGGTCCTCCCGGGGGTCATGGCCGCTCCAGGAGCCAGCGGGGCATCGCTATGCCGTCGATCTCGGTGAAGGCGATCTGGACCTTCGCGCCGATGCGGATGCGTTCGGGGTCGACGGAGTTCAGGGGGGCGTCGGGGGTGGCCACGAGGTTGCCGACCAGGCGGATGCGGGGGGCGTCGGCCAGTTCGACGATGATCGCGTTGTACGGGGCGTGTTCCGCGTACGCGGGGAGCAGGGGTGGGTGGGGGCGTACGTAGGACCAGATGCGGGCCTTGCCGCTCATCTTGCGCCACTCGCTTTGGAAGGACTGGCAGTGAGGGCAGCAGGGGCGGGGCGGGAAGCGGAGTTCGCCGCAGGCGGGGTTGGCGCAGGCTTGTATGCGGAGTTCGCCTTGGGCGGCGTACTCCCAGAAGAGGGCGCCGTCTGTGTCGATCGTGGGGGTCAGGAGGGGCTCGGTCTGTTGTGTCGCGTCTGCCATGTGGGTGTCCTTTTGCGGCTGCGGGTTGGAATGTGGTTGCTCGCGCAGTTCCCCGCGCCCCTCAGGGGGCTTTACGGGGCCCGCAGTAGCACCGCCGACGTCGGGACTCCCTCTCCCGCCGTCACCAGGCAAGTGGCCGCATCCGGGACCTGGGCCGTGCTCGTGCCCCGCAGCTGCTTCACGCCCTCGTTGATCAGGTTGAAGCCGTGTACGTACGCCTCGCTCAGGCCACCGCCGCCGGTGTTGATCGGGAGGCGGCCGCCGCTCTCCAGTGCGCCGCCCTCCGTGAACGCGCCGCCCTCGCCCCGCCCGCAGAAGCCGTACCCTTCGAGCGACAGCGGGATCAGCGGTGTGAAGGCGTCGTAGATCTGCGCCACGTCCACATCCTCCGGCCCGAAGTCCGCCTGCTTCCACAGGTGTCGGGCCGCCGTCCAGGCGGGGCCCGTCAGCGGGTCGTCGTTCCAGTAGTTGACCATCCCGTGGTGCTGCGCGGGCAGCCCCTGGGCGACGGAGTGGACGTACACGGGCTTCTGACGGCAGTCGCGGGCCCGCTCGGCCGAGACGATGACGCACGCCAACGCACCATCCGTCTCAAGGCAGTTGTCGAAGAGGCAGAGCGGCTCGCTGATCCAGCGTGACGTCATATACATGTCGCGGGTCAGCGGGCGCTCGTACATCATCGCGGCCGGGTTCTGGTTGGCGCGGTTGCGGCAGGCGAGGGCGACGTTGAAGAGGTGGTCGCGGGTCGCGCCGTACTCGTGCATATAGCGGCGGGCGAGCATCCCGATCTCGTCGGCCGGGCGGAGCAGCCCGAAGGGGCGGGTCCACTGGGCGGGGGTGGGGAGTTGGACCGCCGTGTTCTTCCAGGGGCGCGGGCCGCTGCCCCGCTTCCGGGAGCGCCAGGCGACGCCGACGCTCGCCTGTCCGGTGGCGACGGCGGCCGCGAGGTGCGCGACGGTGGCGCAGGAACCGCCGCCGCCGTAGCCGACCTTGCTGAAGTGGGTGACGTCTCCGGCGCCGATCGCCTTGGCGATCTCGACCTCGTCCGTCTCCTCCATCGTGTACGAGGCGAACGCGTCGACCTCGGACGGTGCGATGCCCGCGTCGTCGAGCGCGGCGACGATGGCACGGCACGCCAACGTCTTCTCGTCCTCCGGCAGTTGTTTCGCGAACGCGGTCTGTCCGATCCCGACTATCGCTGTAGCGTCTTTGAGTGAAGCCATGGGCAACGGCACCTCCCCGGGCGGCCAGCCCCTCAGGGCTTCGCCATACGTCCCGACTGCTGACAGCGCGTCAGGCTACAGCTAATCTGACGGATAGTCAGCTACTGCGTTCGGAGGGGCTTTCTATGCGCGGCGACCTGGAGTGGGGCAGCATCCCGGGACTTGTCCGGGCGGCCGCCGAGCGGTACGGGCAGCAGGAGGCGGTCGTCGAGGGCCGCACCCGTATCTCGTACGAGGAGCTCGGCCGGCGCGTGGAGCGATCGGCTGCCGCGTGCATGGCCAACGGGGTCAACTCCGGGGACCGGGTGGCGGTTTGGGCGCCCAACACGCTCGACTGGATCGTCTCCGCGCTGGGCGCCGTCTCGGCGGGCGCGGTCCTCGTCCCCCTGAACACCCGCTTCAAGGGCACGGAGGCCGCCTACGTCCTCGAACGCAGCCGCGCGAAGCTGCTCTTCATCACCGGCACCTTCCTCGGTACGTCGTACGTCGCCTCGCTGCGGCGCGCGACCGCCGAGGGAAGGGGAGACGGCCCGCTGCCGGGCCTTCCGCACCTCGAGCAGGTGGTCGTCCTGTCCGACGACGCCCCGGAGGACTTCCGTTCCTGGAAGGACTTCGTCGCGAGCGGCGACGGGGTGAGCACGAAGGACGTCCGGGCGCGCGCGGACGGCATCGACGGCGACGCCCCCTCGGACATCATCTACACGTCGGGCACGACGGGGCGCCCCAAGGGCGCGGTCATCACCCACGCCCAGACCCTGCGCTGCTACGACGTCTGGAGCGAGCTCGCGGGGCTGCGCGAAGGCGACCGCTACCTGATCGTGAACCCCTTCTTCCACACCTTCGGCTACAAGGCGGGGATCATCGCCTGCCTGATGCGGGGCGCGACGATGATCCCGCAGCCGGTCTTCAACGTGGACACGGTGCTTGCGAACGTGGCGGCGGAGAGGATCTCCGTCCTCCCCGGCCCGCCGACCCTGCACCAGTCGCTCCTGGACCACCCCTCCCGCGACCAGCACGACCTCTCCGCCCTGCGCCTGGTGGTGACGGGCGCGGCGGTGGTCCCCCTCCAACTGGTGGAACGCCTGCGCAGCGAACTCCACATCGCCACCGTCCTGACGGCGTACGGCCTCTCGGAGGCGAGCGGCATCGTGACGATGTGCCGCCAGGGAGACCCGGCGCGGATCATCGCCGCCACGTCGGGCCGCGCCATCCCCGACACGGAGGTACGGGTGGTGTCCCCCGGCGGCGAGACGCTCTCGCCGGGCCATCCGGGCGAGATCCTCGTCCGCGGACACAACGTCATGCAGGGCTACTTCGAGGACCCGGCGGAGACGAAGAAGACGCTCACACCGGACGGCTGGCTGCGCACGGGCGACGTGGGGGTCCTCGACGGGGCGGGCAACCTCCGCATCACCGACCGCATCAAGGACATGTTCATCGTCGGCGGCTTCAACGCCTACCCCGCCGAGATAGAGCAACTCATCGGTGTGCACCCGCAGGTGGCGGACGTGGCGGTGATCGGCGTCCCGGATCCGCGCCTGGGCGAGGTGGGCAAGGCGTATGTGGTGCGCCGCCCCGGCGCGGTCCTCACCTCCGACGACCTGATCGCCTGGTCGCGCAGGGAGATGGCCAACTACAAGGTGCCGAGGCAGATCGAGTTCGTGACGGAGCTGCCGAGGAACGCGAGCGGCAAGGTCCTGAAGGGTGAACTACGGGTCCGCTGACCCTAGTTGGCGCTCTCTCGCTCCCTGGCACTGCGCTCGACGCAGAACTCGTTCCCCTCAAGGTCGAGGAGGGTGACCCAGCCCCGCCCGTCGGGCTTCCGGTGATCCTCGAAGACTTTCGCCCCGATCGCGAGCAGCCGCTCGACCTCTTCGTCGCGGGTCCGGTCCTGCGGCTGCAGATCGACATGGACACGGTTCTTGACGGTCTTGCCGTCGGGCACGGTGACGAAGAGAAGGGTCATCCCGTCGGCCTCGACCAGCGCTTCCGGGTCCCCGGGGAAGTCTTCGTCGGAGATTTTCCCGCCAAGGACTTCGGCCCAGAAGGTGCCCTGGCGATAGGCGTCGGAACAGTCGAATGTGAGGTGGCGCACCAAAGAACTCATGAGCGGGACTATCGGGGAGCGGCGGACCGGCTGTCCAACGAGTTTCGGGTGAGCGTTCGGGTCCGTTTGCCGCCCTGGCAAAGTTCCTGGCGGGCGGTCGGTCCAGGAGCCCAGGATCGTGGTGTACGTACGTAACGCCTGATCCGGGATCCGGGAGGAAACATGCCGAGCGCGACGCACGGCCCGCAGCACCGACTGGTGGACGTCCCCGGCGGTGGCCGGATCCACCTGGTGGAGCAGGGGGAGGGCCCGCTGGTCCTGCTCGTGCACGGTTTCCCCGAGTCCTGGTACTCCTGGCGTCATCAGCTTCCGGTTCTCGCGGAGGCGGGCTTCCGGGCGGTCGCCGTCGACGTACGCGGATACGGGCGCTCGTCGAAGCCGAGGGAGGTGGAGGCGTACCGGATGCTGGCGCATGTGGCGGACAACGTGGGGGTCGTGCGGGCGCTGGGCCTCGGCACCGGTGAGGAGACCGCGACGATCATCGGGCACGACTGGGGCTCGGCCATCGCGGCCAATTCCGCGCTGCTCAGGCCGGACGTCTTCACGGCGGTGGCCCTGCTGAGCGTCCCCTACGCGCCACGGAACGGCTTCCGGCCGACGGAGGCGTTCGCGCGGATCGGCGGAGACGAGGAGTTCTACGTCTCGTACTTCCAGGAGCCGGGAAGGGCGGAGGCGGAGATCGAGCCGGATGTGCGGGGCTGGCTGGCGGGCTTCTACGCGGGGCTCTCGGCGGACACGCTGCGACCGCCCTCCGCTGCGGGCGGCAGCCTCCACTTCATCGCGCCGGGCGGGAAGATGGCGGACCGTTTCGAGGATCGAGGGGTGCTGCCCTCCTGGCTGACGGAGGCCGAACTCGACGTCTACGCCGCCGAGTTCGAACGGACGGGCCTGACCGGAGCGCTCAACCGCTACCGCAACGTCGACCGCGACTGGGAGGACCTGGCGGCCTGGGACTCGGCACCGATCCGCCAGCCCTCCCTCTTCATCGGCGGCGAACTCGACGCCTCGACGAGCTGGCTGTCCGACGCGATCAAGGCGTACCCCGAGACGCTCCCCGGCCTAGTGTCCTCGCACATCCTGGAGGGCTGCGGGCACTGGGTGCAGCAGGAGCGGCCCGGTGAGGTGAACCGTCTGCTGCTGGAGTGGCTGCGGGGCCTTCGCTGAGTCAGTGCCCGACGGGCGGTTCCATGCAACCGGTCTCCGGGAAGGGCCCGTTGGTCTTCAGGCCGTAGTTGGTCGGCTGCACGAAGGCGGTGACGCAGGCGTGCTCGCCTACGTAGAGACCGATGGACGCCCCCTCGGGCGTGACGTACTCATCGTTCTCGCCGTCGTAGCGCGAGCGCATCTCCTGAACATCGAGCTCGCCGCCGAGCAGCTTGCCCCGGCTGCTGACCTTCCGGATCTCGTACCCGAGCTTGCCGGTGAGCGCGGCCTTCACAATCTCCGGGTCCCACTTCTCTTCTCTGTGGAGCTGCTTGAGCACGGGCTCCATGCGGGCGGCCTCGGCCTGGGCGGCTTCCTCGTCGGCCGGGGTCATGTCGCCGGGACGGCGGTAGGCGTTGTTGTCCCCGTTGTGGGGCGCACCGTCGACGACTCCGGGTTCTACGTAGGGGGAGGCGCCGGGGGAGCTGGGGGTTGGGCTGGAGCCGGCGCTCTGACTGGAGCCGGGGGTGCCGGCCGTGGTGTCGTGCTGCTGCTGCTCGCCGCAGCCGGCAGTGAGTGCTGCGAGGGCGGCGGCTATGAGGAGAGCGGACACCGCGCCGAGGCGCGGCCGCTGCGGTGACGTGACCATGCGGACCATGCCGGTGACTCTGCCACGTTCCCGTAAGGGAGCTGCCCCTTTCAGACGGTTCCCTGCCCCCGGACCATCTCCACCACCGAGGCGGGTGCCTTCTGCGGGGACCCCGCGTCGTACGGCGGCTGGGGGTCGTACTCGATGAGCAACTGCCGGGCCTGCGCGCACTCGTCGCCCGCGATCTTCCCGAGGAGGGTGAGCCCCATGTCGATCCCGGCGGAGACTCCCGCGGCGGTGACGTACTTGCCGTCGAAGACGACGCGCTGCCCGGTCGGCTCGACCCCGAACTGCTTGATCTGCTCAAGCGCAAGCCAATGGGAGGTGGCCCGCCGCCCGTCGAGCAGTCCGGCGGCGGCGAGGATGAGGGAGCCGGTGCAGACGGAGGTGGTCCAGGCGGTGCCGGAGTCCACGCTCCGGAGCCACCCGAGTACGGCTTCGTTGTCGAGGGCGGGGGCGGGCCCGCCGGGTACGACGACGATGTCGGGCCGAGTGACGTCGCGAAGCTTCTTGGTGGCGACGAAGGAGAGCGCCCGGGTGTCATCGAGGACGGGCCCGGCCTCCTCGGCGACGAAGACGACTTCGGAGTCGGGCAGCGCGGAGAGGGTCTGGAAGGGGCCGATGGCGTCCAGGGCGGTGAAGTTGTCGTAGAGCAGGATCGCGATCTGCACGGGGCTGCCTTTTGGGAGGGCGGGATCCGTTGCCGGCCGGGCGTGCCACCGATTCTTCAACCGCCTAGGGGTGTCCGCAATGACGAGTCCCCCACCTTTCCTGCCAAAGGGGCGAGGCCGCGACGCGAGCGCAGGAACGTTGCCGCCTCACTCGCGCGGGTGGCGATACCGTCGTACGGGCAACGCACCACGCCAAGTCCCTCCACGATCTCCTCCATGGGAGCAGTCATGGCCGCAGAGGCACACAGCAGCGACCAGCGGACGCAGGCCACCTCCGAGAACTGGATGTACCCGCCGGAGGAAGTCGGCTGGACATACGACCAGGTCAAAGGGCTGGACGTCCCGTTCGACTGGGAACTCGTGGATGGGAACATCGTGGTACGTGGGGCGACGAAGTGGTGGCACGATCAGGTGCGGGACGAGTTGTACTTTCACCTGCGGACAGCCAGGCGTGAGCCATACGCCGCAAACGTCGAGCGGTGGACCATGTTCGACGAGCGCACCGTCCCGAAGCCCGACATCGTGGTCTTCGACAAGACTGGACTGGACGTCCGCACCCTGGAGTGCACGCCGGTCACCAGCGTCGTCCTGGCCGTGGAGGTAGTCTCGCCCGGTTCGCGCACCGACGACCGCTTTCGGAAGCCGGGGATGTACGCCGAGGCCGGGATCGCCTACTACTGGCGTGTGGAGCGGGGCGAGGACGACATCCCGGTCGTGCACGAGTTCTGGCGACACCACGAGTCCGGCGTCTTCGTCCCGAGCCCCGACAGCCCTGTCCACACGGGCAAGCTCACGACTGAGGTGCCGTTCCCGGTCGACATCGACCTGGGGAGTCTGGTCGAGGTCTGATACGGGGCCTTGGTGGGCCGGTGGTGGTGTTCTTACCGGGGCCGCCCGGTTGTCCTGAGGTTGGCGGTTCCGGGCCGGGAGTCAAGGGCGCTCCTTCGTCGCGTCGGCTGCGCCGATTCCGCTGCGCTCCACCCTTGACACCCACCCCTCC
>NZ_JBHYIG010000301.1:0-11742 GCF_042740015.1 Streptomyces sp. NPDC059037 | reverse complement strand
ACCTGCGGCCGGGAGGATAAACGCCTCCGGGCCGCAGTCGTATTCACCGCTGTTTTACGGGAATTGACGGACCGTCCGAAAAAGCGGACGGAAAGCGGATCAGTGCATTCTGCCGAGTACGTCGCGGACTTTGCGCGCGTCGCGCAGTCGTTGTTCGTACGTCGCGCCGATGGCGAGGAGCAGCATTCCGGCCAGCGCGGGCGGCAGCCAGCGGGGCAGGGTGTCCACCACTTGGACGATGTAGGGCGCCAGTTCGTGCAGTGCGTCCAGGGCGAGGACCGTGCCGCCGATGACGAGCGGTGCCTGGAGCCGGTGCCGCGCCCCGGTCAGCGTGACCAGGAGCGCCGCGGTGCCGAGGAGCAACGGCCGCTGCCAGTGGGCATCGCCCCACGCGGCGGCGAGGCTGGGCAGCAGGGTCGCAGCGAGACCCGGGCCGTACGCCGTCCAGGAGGACGCGGCGGGGTCGCGGCGGCGCCGCAGGAAGCCGACGACGAGGGCCGGGACGGTGGCGGGCAGCGTGTACGCCTCCGGCATGGTGACGTCCCACGACGCGAGGCGTACCCAGGTCGCCAGGAGGAACAGCGCCCCGGCCGCGTACCCGACCCGGCGACGGTCCGCGCGCACGGCCGTACCCGCGGCGATGACACCGCCGAGGGCGAGGGCCGTCGCGAGAGTCGGCGCGTGCCCCGCGGTGAGCACGATCCCGAGCCCGCCCGCCGCGGCCCCGGTGATCTCGACGATCGGCGTCAGAGGGCGCCGACCCAGCCGCGCCGCGGCACCGGCGGCGAGCGCCGGGACGACCAGGACCAGGAGCCCCGTGTGGTCGACGCGCAGCTCTAGGGCGGCTCCCGTGGCGCAGACGAGTGCGGTGGCGTACGCGATGCCGGCACCGGCGGCGATGGCGGCCACGCCGCTCGCAGAGCGCCGGGAGGCGAGGACGGCGGCGGCCAGGAAGAGACCGGTGAGGGCGCCGAGCGTGCCGAGGGTCGCCGACGTGGTGGCGAGGGAAAGGAACGCGACACTCCCGGAGGACGCGAGCCCAAGCCCCAGCGAGGTGCGGGCAAGCGCCGCCGCATCGCTCCGGACCGCGAGGCCGAGCAGTGCCGCGGTCAGGACGCAGTGGACGAACAGCCCGGCGGCGTAAGGGAGTTCGAAGGCGAACGGCAGGGTGAAGACCGCGGCCCACGCGAGGGCGAGGGCGACGGGGCGGGCGGCGGCGAGGAAGGCCGCGGCGGGGGAGGTGCGCACGGCGGCCGCACCGAATCCGCCGGTTGCGTCGGCGCCAGGGGTCCCGCCGATTGCGGGGTCTCCGGATGGTCCTGCGGCCTGGGAGCTACCCGCAGGTCCGGGGGTCCGGCCGGCTTGGCCCGTCTCCGCGGCCGGGGCGGTTCCGGTGGCTCCTGTGGTCCCGGTGGCTCCGGCTGGTCCTGCAGGCCTGTCGCTTCCGGCGGTTGAGGGAACCTGGGCGGCTCGGCCGGTGTCCGCAGCCGGGGCGGTTCCGGCGGCTCCATCCGGTCCCACAACCGCGGTGCTTCCCGCAGCCCCGCCTGCTCCGGCACCCTCGATGCCCGTGGCCCCGACCACAGTCGTTTCCGCTGCCCAAGCCGCACCCATCCCCCCGGCCAGGTAGGCCACGACCGCGACGACCCCCAACACCAGGGAAGCCATTGCGGGTTCGGACACCGGCAGGTCGGACAAGGAGGAGAAGCCGTAGGCGGTGTGGGGCGGGGTGGTCGACGACCAAGGGTCGGCGGCCCAGTGCGTGGGGCCGAGCAGCGCGGCGGCAACCGTCGGCAGCGTCCACAGGACCGCGAGGCCGTGCACCAGGAGGGCCGCGCCCGCGATGCCCTTGCGCAGGGGGTGCGGCAGCGTGATCCGTACCGTCGCCAACAAGGCGATGGCGCACGCCAGATGGGCCGGTACGGACCAGCCGCCGGGCAGCGCCTCCCGGACGACACCACCGACCGCGGCCACCGCGGTCAGCGCGCCGGCGAACGCCGTGCCCGTCGCCGTCGCGGGCGAGGCGTGCGACGTCAGCCACGCCGTGGCGAGCGCGATCGACGTGGCGAGGGCGAGCAGCGCGGCCGCCCTCGCCGCCTCGGGTACGTCCGTCGCCGACCAGGACAGCCATCCGGCGCCCATCGTGCCCCACAGGCCCGTCGCGCACGCACCGACGGTGGCGACGACGCGTACGGCGGTGTCGGTGGCCCGCAGCGCGAGCGCCGTGTCGAACGCCGCCGTCACCAGGAGCGCGGCCCCGATCGCGTGGGTGCCGGAGTCCGACGCCCAGAGGAACAGGGGAAGTTGAGCCGTCACCACGGCCACCGGCAGCGGCAGTCGCAGCTCGCCGAAGACTCTGCCGTACGCCGCCCACAGCGCGGCGAGCACCGCCGAAGCGGCCGCCGCGTACCCCGCCGGGTCCGTGTCGGGCAGGGCGACGGCATGGAGGGCGTACGCGTCCAGGACGGTCAGGGCGAGACCCAGGGCCGCTACCGTCTCCGCCGTCGAGCGCAGCGAGCGGTGCAGGAGCAGCGCCGGCACGCCGAGTGCCGTGAGGGTCAGCAGGGCCAGTACGGCACTGCGGCCGCCGATGCCCAAGTGCCCCCAGCTCACCAGCGTGAAGGCGATCGCCGCGACGGTCAGCAGGATGCCCCCGAGGGTGAGCAGCGCGTTCTGCACGTTCGGCGGCGTGGCCTCGGGCACGTGCCGCGGGTGCGGCGGGGCCTGCGGCGGTGGGGCCGCCGCCCGCAGTGCGCTCAGCAGCCAGGCGCGGCGGTGCAGCAACTGCGCCCTGCGCGCGTCGAGCCGGTGCAGCTCCAGGTCGAGGATCCGCAGTTCCTCGGCCGGGGGCGGAATGTTCGTCATGGTTGTGGAGTGTGGTCCGGGACACAGCGCCGGACATCGGTGCGGATACTCAGGACGTACTCAGATCAGCAGGACGTGCTCAGATCGCGACGTACCCGGATCAGGGGCGTACCCGGATCGGCCGGGGTGCCGGACGGCCGCGCTCCCGCACGGCAGACTCGGTCCATGGACTGGTGTCACTACCGCTTCCGCAGCGTCTGGAATCTGCCGGCGCCGCGCACCGACGTGTTCGCCGCCCTGGAGCGGGCCGAGGACTATCCCGAGTGGTGGCCGCAGGTCCGCGCCGTGACGCCGGTCGACGAGCGCAGCGGCACCGCCCGCTTCCGCTCCTTGCTGCCGTACGACCTGTACGTCACCGCGGAGGAGCGGCGGCACGACCCCGGCGCCGGGATCCTGGAGATCGCGATGACGGGGGACCTGGAGGGCTGGGCGCGCTGGACGGTCACGACCGTGCCCGGCGGTACGCGCGCTCTCTACGACCAGGAAGTGGTGGTGCGCAAACCGCTGATGCGGCGCCTCGCGGTGCCCGGGCGCCCCGTCTTTCTCCTCAACCACGCCCTGATGATGCGCGCGGGCGAGCGGGGTCTGAAGGGGTACTTGAGGCGGAGCTGACCGCTCACCTGGAAGCGGTTTGATGGAAACCCGCGAGGACCTGTATTGTTCAGTCCGTTCCCGGGCGATTAGCTCAGTGGGAGAGCGCTTCGTTCACACCGAAGAGGTCACTGGTTCGAACCCAGTATCGCCCACCCGGAGAATGCCGGTCCGTCACCGACGGACCGGTTTTTTCATGCCCGCCTCATGCCCGCTCCATGGCGGCACGGCGTCGACGGTCAAGCTGCCGCAGGCAGTTCGGGCCGCAGCGGCCACGCGGGGTCCACCGCTTCCGGAGTGCCGCTGCGGGCGAACCACGCCTGCAGCCCACGCGCCTGTGCCGCGTGCCACACCGCCTGCAGCGCGTGCAGCTCCGCCGGCGAGAGCCGTTCGAGACGGGACGCGAAACGGCGCCCCACCGCACGCACGACATCGAGCGCGGCCTGAGCGTCGGCCGCCGCGTCGTGCGCCTCGTCAAGATCCACCGCGTAGTGCGCGCACAGATCGGTCAGCGTGCGGCGGCCCTTGCGATAGCGGTCGAGCTGCTTGTCCAGGACGCGTGGGTCCAGGACGCACAGCGGTGAGCCCGCCATGTAGTGGCTGAGCGAGGACGCGCGGTGCCTGCGCAACTCCCGGTCCAGGATCGTCAGATCGAAGGGTGCGTTCATGACGACGATGGGGCGGCCCGCGGCGCCCTGCTCCGCGAGCTCCCGGGCTATCTCCTCCATCACCGGCGCGGGCCAGCGGCCGTTGCGCTGCAGATGATCCTCCGTCAGGCCGTGCACCGCGGTGGCGCCCTCGGGCACCGGGACGCCCGGGTTCACCAGCCAGCGGGTGATGCGCGGGCGGGTTCCCGCGCCTTGCTGGACGACGACGGCGGCCGACACAATGCGGTCGGTCTCGACGTCGACGCCCGTGGTCTCCGTGTCGAATGCGGCCAAGGGCCCCTCGTACCAGCACGTCATAGTGACGCAACTCCTCGTTCTTGTCCGGCAGATGGCTTGCGTCCCCTGCCCACGCTGGTGATACCCGGGCCGTTTGCGCTGTACGCGGGCCGGAGACAACACAGGTACAGGACCTGGTAGTTGACCGGTCCGAAGCGGGGATTCACTGGCTCGGAAGGCTTGTTGGACATGGCGCTCGCGCAGCCCGAACAGGGTGGGCTGCTGCCCGAGCGGATCGCACCGCCGCGCGGCACACTCGCCACCACCGCCTGTATGGAGACCCTTCAGGTGGGCTATCTGCACGCCGTCGCCGCGGCCGCGGGGTGCTCGCTCTCACAGCCCTTTCCGGACAACGGAATCGACTGGCACGTCAGCCACAGCGCCCCCGGGCACACGGTCGACGACGAAGTCACCATCAAGGTGCAGCTCAAGTGCACGTACCAGATACCGCCGAACCCTCCGGGGCCCGCCTTCTCCTTCACGCTGGACAACCCGCACCTGGAGAAGCTCGCCCGCACACCGGTCTCGGTGCACAAGATCCTGGTCGTGATGCTGGTGCCCCGGTCGCAGGACGACTGGCTGCGCGCCGGTCACGACCGCCTCGACCTGCGGCACTGCTGCTACTGGACCAACCTCGCCGGACACCAGGTGACCGGCCGGCGCAGGACCACCGTGCGCGTCCCGACCTCGCGGATCTTCGACGACCGTGCCCTCTGCGAGATCATGACGCGGGTCGGGACGGGAGGGAGACCCTGATGCACCGCCCGATCGATGAGCCCGTACGCCCCGTTCGCCCGCACCCCATCGAGGCCGCGGGCCCTTGGTCCCATCCGCCCGGCGCGCCCACCCCCGCCCAGGTCGACCCCGCCGTGCTCGGCGCGCTGCTCGACCGGCACGGCTGGCACCGGCGCGGGGGAGCGGCGGGCCGCTATACCCGGTGGACCCCGCCGGGACCGGGAAGCGGCGGCACCAGCCTGCTCGTACCGGAGAGCAGGGCCTTCCCCGACTGCGAGGACCTCATCGGCGAGGCGCTCGTCGCGCTGTCCCGCAGCGCCTCGCCCTCCGCTCGCGACGTGCTCGTGGGGCTGACCGTGCCCAGTGACGAGATCCGCTGGCGGCGGGATGTCCCGGCAGGTCCCGCCGGCACCGCGACCTGGACGGCCGAGGAACAACTGCGGGCCGCGGCACGGCAGATGCTGCTCGCGGGCGCTCTGGCGGCGCGCGGCCGCGCCGGGTACTACGGCGCGCGGCACCGCGGGCCGGCCGCGGCGTCCCTGGGGAACGTCCTCGTCGGGCCCGCCCCCGGCGGGCGGCAGCTCACCGCGTTCGTGCCCGTCCTGACCGGGCGGCAGCTCGCGGTGCGGCTGCATCAGGCGCTGTACGCCGCACGCGAGGCCGTCGACTATCAGCGCGCCACCGGCGGCATGGACGCCTTCGACGGTGCCGTGGAGGCGGGCGTCAGCCATGAGCTGACGGAGGCGATCGCGGCCCTGGTGCGGGGCACGGAAGGCGCGCGGATCGCCGTGGCGTGGGCGCCCGCAGCCGGGGTGCCCGATGGCTGCGCCCAGCACGCCGAGCCCGTCGAGTTCTCGCCCGGTGACCTGCCGGTCCTTAGGGAGGCGGGCGCCCGCTATCTGCGGGACGAGCCCGCGGTGGCGGTGCGGATCACGGGGGCCGTGGTGCGGATGCGGCGGTCGGGACCGCGCGGGAACGGCACGGTGCGGGTCCGTGTGCTCGCCGGGGCGGACGTCCATCACGTACGGATGACCTTGGACGAGGAGGCGTACCGCATCGCCGGGCACGCGCACCTGGTGGGCCTGCCGATCCGGGTGCACGGACGCCTGGAGAGCCGGGGCGGCTTCCGGCGGCTCACCGGGGCGTCCGGGGTGGTGCCCGTACAGGTCGACGAGGCGGAGAAGGACCGCCTGATGAAGTCGCTCCAGGCGACCGCCGAGATTACGGCCTTCTTCGAGGAGGCCTGCAGCGGCGACTAGGGGTGTCTGGGGCGGGGCGCGGCCGGGGCTCGGGGGATAACCGTTTCGCGATGGGCGCCCCCGGCTCGGTACGATTCGTTTCGCGCGCAGGAGCAGATCTGCCGCGACCCCTTCAGCAAGGAGAGACCGGTGTCAGACGTCCGTGTGATCATCCAACGCGATTCCGAGCGGGAAGAGCGCGTGGTGACGACGGGCACTACGGCCGCGGAACTCTTCCCCGGTGAGCGCACCGTCGTCGCCGCCCGCGTGGCCGGCGAGCTGAAGGACCTCGCGTACGCCGTGCAGGACGGCGAGGAGGTCGAGCCGGTCGAGATCTCCTCCGAGGACGGCCTGAACATCCTGCGGCACTCCACCGCGCACGTGATGGCGCAGGCCGTGCAGGAGCTCTTCCCCGAGGCCAAGCTGGGCATCGGCCCGCCGGTCAAGGACGGCTTCTACTACGACTTCGACGTCGAGAAGCCGTTCACGCCCGAGGATCTCAAGGCCATCGAGAAGAAGATGCAGGAGATCCAGAAGCGCGGCCAGCGCTTCTCGCGCCGCGTCGTCACCGACGAGGCCGCCCGCGAGGAGCTGGCGAACGAGCCGTACAAGCTGGAGCTCATCGGCATCAAGGGCTCCGCCTCGAGCGACGACGGCGCGGACGTCGAGGTGGGCGGCGGCGAGCTGACCATCTACGACAACCTCGACCCGAAGTCCGGCGACCTGTGCTGGAAGGACCTCTGCCGCGGTCCCCACCTGCCCACCACCCGCAACATCCCGGCCTTCAAGCTGATGCGCAACGCCGCGGCGTACTGGCGCGGCAGCGAGAAGAACCCGATGCTGCAGCGCATCTACGGCACCGCCTGGCCCACCAAGGACGAGCTCAAGGCGCACCTGGAGTTCCTCGCCGAGGCCGAGAAGCGCGACCACCGCAAGCTCGGCAGCGAGCTCGACCTCTTCTCCATCCCGGAGCAGATCGGCTCGGGCCTCGCGGTCTTCCACCCCAAGGGCGGCATCATCCGCCGGGTCATGGAGGACTACTCGCGGCGCCGCCACGAGGAGGAGGGGTACGAGTTCGTCTACACCCCGCACGCCACCAAGGGGAAGCTCTTCGAGACCTCGGGCCACCTGGACTGGTACGCCGACGGCATGTACCCGCCCATGCAGCTCGACGAGGGCGTGGACTACTACCTCAAGCCCATGAACTGCCCGATGCACAACCTGATCTTCGATGCGCGCGGGCGTTCCTACCGTGAACTGCCGCTGCGACTCTTCGAGTTCGGCACCGTGTACCGGTACGAGAAGTCCGGCGTCGTGCACGGCCTGACCCGTGCCCGCGGCTTCACCCAGGACGACGCGCACATCTACTGCACCAAGGAGCAGATGGCGGACGAGCTCGACAAGACGCTCACCTTCGTCCTGAACCTGCTGCGCGACTACGGCCTGACCGACTTCTACCTGGAGCTCTCCACCAAGGACCCGGAGAAGTTCGTCGGCTCGGACGAGATCTGGGAAGAGGCCACCGCGACGCTGCAGCAGGTCGCCGAGAAGCAGGGTCTGCCGCTGGTCCCCGACCCGGGCGGCGCCGCGTTCTACGGCCCGAAGATCTCCGTGCAGTGCAAGGACGCCATCGGCCGCACCTGGCAGATGTCGACCGTGCAGCTCGACTTCAACCTGCCGGAGCGCTTCAACCTGGAGTACACCGGGCCTGACGGCACCAAGCAGCGGCCGGTCATGATCCACCGTGCCCTGTTCGGTTCCATCGAGCGGTTCTTCGCGGTGCTCCTTGAGCACTACGCGGGCGCCATGCCGCCGTGGCTGGCCCCGGTCCAGGCGGTGGGCATCCCGGTCGGCGACGCACACGTCCCGTACCTGCAGGAGTTCGCGGCCGACGCGAAGAAGAAGGGCCTGCGGGTCGAGGTGGACGCCTCGTCGGACCGTATGCAGAAGAAGATCAGGACGCAGCAGAAGCTGAAGGTCCCGTTCATGATCATTGTCGGTGACGACGACATGAACGCGGGCACGGTCTCCTTCCGCTACCGCGACGGCTCGCAGGAGAACGGCATTCCGCGCGAGGAAGCGCTCGCCAAGCTCGCCGACGTGGTGGAGCGCCGCGAGCAGGTGTGACCCTTCCCCGCGATGGCGGGGTTCGAGGCAGATGCGGGGTTCGAGGCCCCCGGGAAGTTCAGCTTCCCGGGGGCCTCTTCTCGTCCTCGCGCGTGAACACCTGAAGCAGCCAGGACGAGAACGACCCGGTCACCGCGCCGAGGAGGGCGAGTCCACAGAACATCAGGCACACCGCGACGAGCCGTCCCACCGGAGTCACCGGCGTCGCATCGCCGTATCCGACCGTCGACAGCGTGGTGCAGGCCCACCACACGGAGTCGCCGAACGTACGGATCGTGGCGCCGGGCGCCGATTGCTCCTGCTGGTAGACGGCCAGCGAAGCCGCGAAGCCGAGCAGCAGCGCGCAGAGTCCCGCATAGGCGATCACGCGCGCGTGCAGGGTCAGGCGCGGCGCCTCGTTCCGGCGCTGGACGGCATCGTAGAGCTTGACGATCCGCAGCGGCCGCAGCAGCGGCAGCACCAGGACGACGGTGTCCATCCAGTGTTTTCGTACGAAGCGCAGCCGTTGCCCGCTCAGCCGCCACCGCACCGCGTAGTCCACGGCGAACGCCGCCCAGGCGGCCAGGGTGAGCGCGAGGCACAGGTCCTTCCACGCCTCCGGAAGCCCGGGGGCGAGCACCCGGACCGCGTACGCGGCCAGGAACAGCACGGACGCCATGGCCAGCGGGGCTTCGGTGCGGGTCTCCCAGCGTGCCTGACGGCTGTCATCGGTCATCGGCCCAGCTTCGCCGTGAGGCGCCGGGCGGCTGCCCCGCCGACACGCTCCGAACGGGCGAAGTCATATGCTGCACAGCATGACGAGTGAGCCGGAGCAGCAGATCGGAGTGGGGACGCAGGACGCGTTCCAGCGCCTGTGGACGCCCCACCGGATGGCGTACATCCAGGGCGAGAACAAGCCGAGCGGTCCGGGGGCCGACGACGGCTGTCCCTTCTGCTCCATCCCGGCCAAATCCGACGAGGACGGCCTGGTCGTCGCGCGCGGTGAGCAGGTGTACGCGGTGCTCAACCTCTACCCGTACAACGGCGGCCATCTGATGGTCGTGCCCTACCGGCACGTCGCCGACTACACGGAGCTGACGGCGCTCGAGACGGCCGAGCTCGCCGAGTTCACCAAGCAGGCGATGACGGCGCTGCGGGCCGCCTCCGGCGCGCACGGCTTCAACATCGGCATGAACCAGGGGACGGTGGCGGGCGCCGGCATCGCCGCGCATCTGCACCAGCACATCGTGCCGCGCTGGGGCGGGGACACGAACTTCATGCCGGTCGTCGGGCATACGAAGGTGCTGCCGCAGCTGCTCGCGGACACCCGCAAGATGCTGGCGGACGCCTGGCCCGCCGCCCTCTAGACGACGGGCCCGGCGGGGCTCACGCGTCGTACACATCCGCCTTCCTCGGCATCGGGTCCTGGACCGCGCCGCTGAGGAAGCCGGAGCGGGCACCGAACTTCGTGGTGTCGACGCCGTTCTCCTGAAGGACCTTGATGGCCGCCGAGTGCACCACGCGCAGCACCGGCGTGGCCGCGCGCAGCGCGTCGTCGGCCATGAAGCGGTGCCGCCACGGCTTGTCCGCCCAGGCGTGCCGCAGGCCGAAGGGCTCGGGCAGGACCAGCTTGCCGCCGAGGTAGTCCAGGAGCGGCGGGTACCACGTGAAGGGGGCGCGGACCGCGAGGCGTACGACCTCGTCCGCGTCGACCAGCGGCAGCTTGCGGTCGACGGTCTCCCAGAACTTGATCGGCTTGGCGACGGTCTTCGTCTTGGGGTCGGGCTTGCTGGTGAACAGGGAGTGCACCGGGCCGAGCGCGTGTCCGGTGACCTCGATGCGCAGCGTCTCGTGCAGGACGGTCACCGTGATCAGCATCGTGATCACCAACTGGCCGTCCCAGAGCGTGAACTGGACGCCCAGATAGTGGCGGTCGCCGCTGCCGAACTGCTGCTCGTTGCAGATCCGCTGTATCTCGTGGCCGCGGACCTGGAAGGCCTCGACGTCCGTGCCGCTGGGGCGGGCCACCGCCTTCGCGTTCTCCCCGATGGGGGAGACGATCCAGTGCTTTATCGACGGGGTCGGGAAGCCGCCGGTGTGCAGCGGGCCGCGCTCCAGCATGCGCAGCTGGTCGTGCACCGCCCGTATGACGTCCCAGCTGCGGAACGGGTGGATCTCCTTGTCGTCATCAGCGGACACCAGATCCTCGGCGAGCTGCCAGCTGCCCCAGCGAGTGCCCATGCCCAATATGCCCTTGGGGCCCGCGTAGAAGACCGAGTTGCTCTGCTGCTCCGCGGAGAGGCGCGCGAGACCCTGGCGCAGCCGCTCGGCCGCGGTCTCGCCCGGGCTGCCCGGCACCGCCTCGGGGATCTTGGCGCCGATGCCGCCGCCCGCGAGCAGACTGTCCCAGCGCTCGCGCAGATCCCTTGCCGTGCGCTCGGAGATCAGCTTGGCCCAGAACCAGCCGACCACCGGGACCACGATCGCGGCCCGTACGTACCAGGCCCAGAAGCCGCCGAACGGCAGCTTCAGGAGGAAGATCACGGCGAGCACGCCCACGGCGACCAGGACGGCCGTCGCGATCGCGTTCGCCCGCTTGTCGTCCTTCTTGATCACCGCCTGGCGGCCAGCGAAGACCAGCAGCCAGGCGAGCAGGCCCGGCAGGAAGAGCAGCCCGCACAGCGCCATCACGGCGGTGAGCCAGCGGTCGCGGTCCTTGCGGATGTTGTTCGCCGCGAGGCAGTGCTCGACGATCGACTGCGGCTCCGTCCCGAAGGACTGGATGAGCGGCTTGCGGGCGCCGCCGAGCATCCGCATCTGCACGGCGCGCGCGAAGGCCTCGCCCAGGTTCGGCGCGAAGAGCTTGAACAGGCCGCTCTTCACCTCGGACTTGTGCCACTCGCTGTTGGCGTCGAGGATCTTGTCGGCCTTGCTGTCGCGGTACGCGGCCGACGCGAGGGCATGCGTCGCCGCTGTCTGGCCCGCGGCTCCCGACAGCGGTACCTGCGCGCCGGGCTTGAAGTCGAATACGTCGTCCGCCACTGCCGCCCCCATCGCCGCAAGAATCTCGCTGCTGCGGCTTTTCCCGACTTCCGTACCTGGCACACCTGTTGATCAGGTCATCAGCGTATCGGTGCGCACCGACATCCGTCATGGGGCGGGGGGGGGGGGGGGGCGGCGCGGGGGGGGGGGCCCACGCCCCCCCCCCCCCCCCCCCCCCGCCGGACAAAGAAGTAAGACAAGAGCGCGGGGGGGCGGGAAAA
>NZ_JBHYIG010000300.1:2344-11800 GCF_042740015.1 Streptomyces sp. NPDC059037 | reverse complement strand
ACGCCCGCGCCCGCCTCGGGCCCCCCCCCCCCCAACTAGCGCGGCCGCGTGAGCGGCGGCCCCCCATGCGGCCCCCCCCCCCCCCCCACCGCCCCCTCCCCCCCCGGCGGGGCACGCCGGGCCGGGTCGACGCCCGCCCCTGGCCCGAGCCGGTCGCCCGCCTCGTACGCCTCGGTGACGTCCTCGAGGCGGTCGAGGGCGCGCTCGCGGGCCTGGCCGACGGTCTGGTTGGTCACCGAGACATGGACGAGCGCGCCGAGCAGCGCGGCGAGCGCACAGCACATGACCGCGATGAAGAGCGCGGCCTTCCAGGTGAGGGTCGCCGTCCAGGCGGGGAGCCGCGGCCCGCGCGGCTGTGCGTGGCTCATGCGGAGTCGCTCGGGGACGGCGTGGGGCTGGGCTTCTCGGTGGGACTCTCCGCCGGCTTCTGCGTCGGCCTCTGCGTCGGCTTCTCGGAGGGCTTCGGCGACGGGGCGTCCGTGGACCGTACGATCTCGTCGCTGGTCGGCAGCATCGTCTTCTGGTGGGAGTCCCAGGACCAGACGGTGCGGTACTCGTACCCCGGCTGGCTGGAGACGGCGCGGACGATCACGTCATGGCCGGCCAGCTCGACGCCGAGCACCGCGTCGCCCGTCTCCATGATCTGGGTCAACTGCCGCTTCTCCAGGGCGTAGGCGCGGATGTTCAGATTCTCGTCGTGCCCCTCGACCAGCCGGATGCCGACGATCAGGTCGTCCTTCCCGTCGCCGGTGAGATCGCGGTAGTACGCCTTGAGCACGGGGCAGTCGCGGGTGTCGTGGCCGCAGGTCCGGAGCTTGGCGAGGGTCTCCTTGTAGGTGCCGTCGGAGCGGCTGTACAGACCCGGGTTCTTGTCGAAGTCGATCCGGGCGACGGTGACCGGGTCGACCTTGTGCAGATCTCCGCCCGGTACGTCGACGCCCTTGACCGGCAGGCTCTCTATGACGCCGTAGTCCTCGGCGGGCGCCGACGGGGGCGGCAGGTTCGGCCACAGGTGGATGGGGCCGTCGGCGGTGGGCGTCGGGCCCGCGCTGCGCAGGTCGCCGGGGTCGCCGCAGCCGCCGGCCAGCAGAACCGCGGACAGGCTGAGGGCGGCGACGAGCGCGAGACGGCTCCGGTTCACTGCGCTCCTGCCTGCGTGATGGGCTACGCCACGAGATCGGCGTAGAGGATGATGTTGTCGGTGCGGTGACCATTCTCGATCGGTCCGCCGCAGGTCAGCAGGCGCAGCTCGGGCCGGTCGGTCGCCCCGTACACCTTATGGGTGGGGAAGTTCTCTTTGTCCACCTGCTGGATCTCCCGCACCTTGAATGTCGCGGTGCTGCCGTCGGCCCGCGGCACCTCGATCTCGTCCCCCATTCTGACCTTCGCCACATCCTTCATCAGCGCGGGGCCCCGTGCCGTGTCGTAGTGCGCGACGAGGACGGCCGCCCCCTTCTCGCCGGGGGTGACACCGCCGGTCCACCAGCCGGGCTCGTCCGCCTTGTCGACGGGCGGCACGTCGAGCGCTCCGTCCGCACCCACACCCAGGTCGAGCATCGACGTCGCGTCGACGCCGGCGGCCGGTATCCGCAGCCCCGTAGGCCGCGACTTCTCCAGCGGCGCCTGGGGCCGCGCGGCGGGAGCGGCCGCGGCGTTGTTCACCTTCACGTCGGGCGCGGGGGAGCCGGATCCCTGCCCGCAGGCGATCAGACCGACGCCGAGCGCGCCGGTCAGCGCGGCGGCGGCGACGATGCGGGCGGTGGGGCGGCGCTTGGCGGTGGCTTCTTCGGTGGCTGCTTCGGTGGGGGTGCTCACTTCAGGCTCCTACGGTGCGTGGGGGACTCCTGCGAGGTTAAATGTCCGCTATTGCAGCAATTCGGCGGCTGTGTAACGACGACCCATAGGTACGCGGGGCGACGGTCTGCGTATTGCCCAAGGCGCGCCCCGGCTGGTCCCATGGTCAAGGGGTGATGGCATGACAGGACTGCGCGTCATACCGGCCTGGCGCCACGGCCAGGAAAGGCTGTACGTCTGCCTCGCGGACGGCGCACACGTGGCCTGGTACGACAGGGAATCGGCCCGGGTGAACCTGCTGAGCGAGGACCGCAGGGATGATGTCCTGCAGGTCCTCGCCCCGTTCCTGACCGGCGGCTATTCGGTCGGCCCGCCACCCGTGCCGACCCCGTCCGAACTGGCCGGGCTCGCGCTCCACCCGGACGACGACCTCGCACCGAACCGGCCCGGCGAGGCACTCCTGATCGCTCTGGACCGCGACCCGGCGCCCGCCCGCAGGCTGCGCGCCGACCCGCGGCGCCGCGCGCTCGCGGCGGAGCAGGCGGTCGGCGAGGTGCTCGACGGGCTCGAAGCCGCGGGCTGGCACACCCTGCACTCGGTCCCGCTGCCCGGCGGTGCCCGCATCCACCATCTGGTGATCGGCCCCGGCGGCCTCTTCGGCATCCGTACGCTCGCGGCCCGCAAGCAGCGGGTGCGGATCGCCGACCCGATGGTCGCGGTCGGCCGCTCGGCACCGCAGCCGCTGCTGCGGGAGCTGCGCGCCGACGCGGACCGGGCGTCCTTCGCGCTGACCGCCGAGATCCGCCCGGTGCTCGCCCTCTCCGGGGCGGCGGACCTCGCCATGGCCGAGCCGCCGCGCGGGGTGCGGATCGTGCGCGACGAGGAGATCTCCTCGCTCGCGGGCACCGGCGGCGTCCTGAAACCGGCCGATGTGGCGGCGCTGCACGCGATGGCACGCGACCGCCACACCTGGCTGCGGCTCTAACTCCTCACAGGTTGTCCCCCCAGCCGCCCTGGATCATGGTCTGGAAGGCCCAGGCGCCGCCCCGCTTCACCAGGATGTCGGCGTACCGCAGCTGCTGCGTCTCGCCGTTCGCGGTCATGACCGAGTCGGTGAAGACCACGGCCATGGCGGGGGAGAGGAAGACGGGCGTGCGCGTGGACTCGAAGGTGATGTCCTCGCTCCCGTCGCCCATCACGTGCGTCATGGTCGCGACGAACTGTTCCCGGTCCCACTGCGCGGAGCGCCCGTCGCCCGCGGAGTCGTCGCTGACCAGGTTGAGCGGGAAGACGGCCAGATCGGCCATGCGCTCCACGTCGCGCTTGGCGCTGTGGGCGTCGTACTCGGCGAACCAGGCGGCCAGGCTCGCGCGGTCCTCGTCGGTCGGGACGTATCCGGTCTCGGGCAGGAAGGTCACGCGGTCTCCTAATCAAGCTTGACTACTTACGGAGGAAGGTATGCTCGATCCGGCCATTAGTCAAACTTGATTAGCTGTGGTGTGGGTCACTTCCCAGAAGTCGGTCTCCGTGCCCGTCAGCGGAAGCGGACCACCACCGCCGTCGCGTGCCGGGTCGTGTTCTGTCTGACCTCCACCGTGACGGGCGGGTCGGACGGCAGCGCGGCATAGGTGACATCGCCGATCCCGATGGCGGTCGCCGTCCCCTCGCCCTTCGCCTCGGGCAGCGCGGCCGCGGCGGCCGTCTGCAGCGCGGGAGTCAGCGGCGACGACACCACGGGCGTGCCGTCCCCCGGCAGCACGAGCACCAGCGCGTGCGGCCGGGCCGGGCTCCCGGTGAAGCCGATGACGGCCGCGTCCCGGGTGTCGCTGTGCCGCAGCTTCAGCCACGCGCGCGTGGCTCCCCGGTAGGCCCCGTCGAGCCGCTTGATCACCAGGCCTTCGACGCCGGTCGCGGTCAGGGTCTCGTACCAGGTCAGGGCGAGCTCGCGGTCGGTCGTCATCGGCACGGGCTGCAGGGGCGGGCCGAGCGGTCCGAGGATGCGTACGAGGCGTGCGCGCCGCTCCTCGTACGGCAGGGCGCGGCAGTCGTCGCCGTCCTCGGCGAGCAGGTCGAAGGCGGCGTACGAAGCGGGGAGTTCGCGCGCCAGCAGGGCGGCACGCGCGCGTGTGGCGTTGGCGCGCTGCTGCACGGCCCCGAAGTCGATGCCCTCCTCGACCCAGACGACGACCTCGCCGTCGAGCACGGTCCCCGCGGGCAGCCGGCGCGCGGCCTCGGCGAGGTCGGGGAACGCGGTGGTGACCAGCCGGCCCGACCGGGCCTGCAGCATCACCCGGCGGCGCTCGGCGATCACGACGAGCCGATGCCCGTCGAACTTGGGCTCGAAGGCCCAGCCTGCGCCGTCGGGCAGCGAGGTGACGGACTCGGCGAGGGCGACCCGCACCGGAAGGGTGATCATGAGGAACCCGATCGGGGGAGCGGCCGGGCGCGGTTCGCGTTGATCAGCGGGCCGAGCAGATCCCCGTACCGCTGGAGACGGGGCGCGATGTCCGCCGCCTGGAAGACGAGCTGCTCCGGGGCGCCGCACTGCTCCACTTCCTCCCAGGTCACCGGGGTGGAGACGGTCGGCTCGGGGCGGGCGCGCAGGGTGTAGGGGGTGGCGGTCGTCTTCGCCGCGGCGTTCTGGCTGAAGTCGACGAAGACCTTGCCGGGGCGCAGGTTCCTGGCCATCCGGTGGACGACGAGGGCGGGCAGCGCGCGCTCGGCGTCCTTCGCGAGTCCCTTCGCGTACGCGGTGACGTCCTCGGACGGCGTCGGCTCCAGCGGGCAGAGCAGGTGCAGGCCCTTGGATCCGGAGGTCTTCGCGTACACGTACAGGCCGTCGGCCCGGAGCCGGTCCCGCAGCCAGAGGCCCGCCCGGCAGCACTCGACGACGGTGGCGGGGGCGCCGGGGTCCAGGTCGAGGACGAGGCGGTCGGCGACGGCGGGGGCGTCCGCCTGCCACTGCGGGGTGTGGAACTCCGTGACGAGGTTGGCGGCCCAGATGAGGGTGGCGAGGTCGTTGACGACGATCTGCCGGGCGTTGCCGTCCGAGCGCGGGACGTCGGCGGTGCGTACCCAGGACGGGGTGCCCGGCGGCACGTTCTTGGCGAAGAAGCGCTGGCCGTCCGGGCCGTCCGGGAAGCGGAGGAAGGAGACCGGGCGGTTGTAGAGGTGGGCGAGGAGGGAGCCCGCCGTGCTGGCGTAGTAGTGCAGCATCTCGCCCTTGGTGAAGCCCGTGGCCGGGTACAGCACCTTCTCCAGATTGCTGAGGGCCAGCCGCCGCCCCTCCACCTCGGTGATCGGCGTCATACCATGAGAGTCGCATGAATCGGAACAAACCACCCCGAAAGTACTCCTCGGAAGTACTCCTCCACTGAGAGGCGCCTGACGTGCGATCCATATGGAACGGTGCGATCTCCTTCGGTCTTGTCAGCATCCCGATCAAGCTCGTGAACGCCACCGAGAGCCACTCGGTCTCCTTCCGGCAGATCCATCTGGAGGACGGGGGCCGGATTCGCTACCGCAAGGTGTGCGAGCTGGAGGAGAAGGAGGTGACGTCCGCCGAGATCGGCAAGGCCTACGAGGAGGCGGACGGGTCGATGATCCCGATCACGGATGCGGATCTGGCCTCCTTGCCCATTCCGACCGCCAAGACGATCGAGATCGTGGCCTTCGTGCCGGGTGACCGGATCGATCCGTTGCAGATGGACGCGGCGTACTACCTGTCGGCGAACGGGGTGCCCGCCGCCAAGCCGTACACGCTGCTGCGGGAGGCGCTGAAGCGCAGCCAGAAGGTGGCGATCGCCAAGTACGCGCTGCGGGGGCGGGAGCGGCTCGGGATGCTGCGGGTGGTGGACGACGTCATCGCGATGCACGGGCTGCTGTGGCCGGACGAGATCCGTGCCCCCGAGGGGGTCGCGCCCGAGACCGAGGTCAAGATCCGTGACGCGGAACTGGATCTGGCGGACGCCCTGATGGACACGCTCGGCGAGGTCGAGATGTCGTCCCTCCATGACGACTACCGCGCGGCGGTGGAGGAACTCATCGCCTCCAAGGCGGAGGGCAAGACCCCGGCGGAGCCGGCCGCTGCCGCTGCCGGTGGCGGCAAGGTCATCGACCTGATGGCCGCGCTGGAGAGCAGTGTGCGGGCGGCGCGGAGTGCGCGGGGCGAGGAGGAGAAGGAGAAGGAGGCCGAGGTCACGCCGCTGTCCTCGCGCCGGAAGCGGGCTCCGGCCGCGCCGAAGCAGGTGGGCGGGAAGAAGTCTGTCTCGGCGGCGAAGAAGACGGCCAAGAAGACGACCCCTACGAAGTCGACCGCCACGAAGTCGACCGCTACGAAGTCCACTGCCAAGAAGTCGACGGCGAAGAAGTCGACGTCCGCGACGAAGGCCGCGGCGAAGAAGGCTGTTCCCAAGAAGCGGGCCTCGGCTTAGTGGCCGTGCGGTGCAGTGGGCGCCGTGTGCGGGGGGCTTCGGTTGTGGGGCGGGGCCGCGCCGGTATGTCCGTACTCGCCATCTCGGTCCGAGCGTCTCGCTGCTTCGGCTCGCGAGTGCTGCGTGCCGTGCTCCGTGCGGACATACCGACACGTCCCCTCGCGTCTCGATGCCGGGTTCCGGGCCGTCTCTTCATGCGGTCGTGCAGGTGCCACAGGCCCGGGCCCGCCAGGTCCCGGCAGAGGACGCGGACCCGGCCTGGCGGGTACGGGGCGATCAGGTCCTGGATGAACACCTCGCGGCCGGGGCGCCGCGCGATCTCCTGGCGCAGGACATCCTGCAGCAGGTCACGGGCCTGGTTCACGTATACGCAGTCCAGCATCGTGCCGCTGTCGAAGCCGTGCCGGTAGCCGGTGCGGATCCCCTTGGAGGTCCTGCCCACCGTGCTCAACAGGGCGCGGATCACTGACCACTTGAGTCGGTTCGGTGGTGATGCCATGTCCGACAGCGTCGGTGGCAGGGGTCGCGGCGGATATCCGTCGGGTTACTCGGAACGCCTCTGAGTACCCCGGCTGGCGTCTTCAGGGTCGCCGGGAAGCCGTACGGCGGGAACTCTGGAGGAATGACCCAGGACAAGCAGACCGGATACCGGCCCGTCGTCTTCCGTGATCGTTCGGCGGGGTACGCCTTCCTGACCCGCTCCACCGCGTCGAGTGACCAGACGATCGAGTGGGACGACGGGGAGACGTATCCGCTGGTGGAGGTGGAGATCTCGGCGGAGAGCCACCCCTTCTACACGGGCCGGGCCCGTGCTGTGGACTCCGAGGGCCAGGTGGCGAAGTTCGAGCGGCGCTTCGGGGACGGGGCATGACCGAGCTGCGGGCGCTGGCGGCCGAGGCTTATGTGTACGGCTCCCCGATGGTGCTCGGCCTCGACGAAGTCGATCGCTTCACCCGCAAGGGCATGGGCTCGGTGGCGCCCGCCCCGTTCAACGAGTTCAGCCATGCGGGCGCGCTCGCCGGGCCCCGTGACACCTTCGTGAGCGTCAACAACGACACGCTGTACTCCATGGCGCAGATCGATCTGTCGGGCGGGCCGCTGCTGCTCACCGTGCCGGACACCGGGGGGCGCTACTACGTCCTGCAGTTCGTGGACGCCTGGACCAACAACTTCGCGTACGTGGGGCGTCGTGCGACCGGCACCGGGGCGGCGAGTTTTCTGCTCACGCCGCCGGGGTGGGAGGAGCTGGTGCCCGCGGGTGCCACCCAGATCTCCGTGCCGACCATGGTGGCGACGATCGTCGGGCGGTGGGCCTGCTCGGGGCCCGACGACGTGGCGGCGGTGCGGGAGCTTCAGGCGGAGACGCTCCTTGAGCCGTACTGGACGGCGTCCGGTGAGCCCGTGGGTCTGCCGACGCACGCGTACACCCCGGACGGCGAGCCGGAGCTGCTGTTCTTCGAGAAGCTGCGGGCGCGGATGGCGGCCTTTCCGCCCGCGGCGCCCGAGGTGGCGTACCAGCAGCGGTTCGCACCGCTGGGGCTGCTCGACCCGCAGAGCCCGTACGGGCAGGCCGCGCCCGAGCTGGCCGAGGCGCTGCGCGCGGGGTTCGCCGCGGGCAAGGAGCAGGTCGAGCAGGCCACGACCCAGGGCGAGAGTCCCGAGCAGAACGGGTGGAAGCTGGCGTATCACGCCTTCGACTACAACGCCGATCACTTCGAGGTCGGCACGCTCAAGGATCCCCAATGGGTGTGCAGGGACCGGGAGTTGGGGCATGCCATGCGTGCCGCGGCCGCCCGTGCCGGGCTCTGGGGCAATCACGGGTACGAAGCGGCGTACGCGATGACGTGGAACGACGAGGACGGCGAGCCGCTCGACGGGTCGCGCTCCTACACGCTGCGGTTCGAGAAGCCGCCGCCCGTCGACGCGTTCTGGTCGGTCACGATGTACGACCTGCCGGACTACTACCTGGTCGACAACCCCGTCGACCGGTACTCGATCGGCGATCGCACCCCGGGTCTCGCGTACGGCGACGACGGCTCGCTCACGCTGCGCCTGCAGGCCGGGCGGCCCGCCGACGACAAGACGGCCGCCAACTGGCTGCCCACGCCCGAAGGGCGCTTCCGTCCTGTGGTGCGGATGTACACGCCGCGCGCCGCGGTCTTCGACGGGACGTATCAACTGCCGCCGGTGCGCCGTGATCGGGAGGGTGCGGGCGGTCAGGGCTCGCAGGAGTCGTCGACGTAGGTGCGAGCGAGTGCGCTCGCGCGCTTGCACCAGTCGGAGAGCACGGCGATCTCCTCCGGTGTGTAGTCCGCGAAGAGTTCCTCGAGGAGTGAGTAGTACGGGCCGTAGACGCCCCGCACCCGCTCGGCCGCGGCCGGCAGGGCGGTGACGCGCACCCGGCGCCGGTCGGCGGGGTCCGGCTGCCGGGTGACGAACCCGCCGCGTTCAAGGCGGTTGATGATGCCGGTCACCGCGCCCGTCGTCACATGCGCGCGCCCGGCCAGATCGCCCGCCGTCACCGGGGAGTCCCCGGCCTGCAGGATGTACGAGAAGCAGGCGAGGTCCGTGACGCTCAGGCCCAGGTTGCGGGCGAACTCCTGCTGGCCGACGACGCTCGTCGTGACGAGGTCGTCCATCGCGCCGAGCACGTCCTGGACGGAGGCTGCGGGGCGCCGCTTGCCCTCCATTGAAACCCCTTAGCGCGTAAGATAAATTCCTCACTTGCTAAGGCATTGTAGGTCTTGCGCCGGTGGCTCGACCACGGCACGCCGTGGCAGGGGGGCACCGGCGGCGCGAGGAGGCAGGCACGTGAGCACGCACGACGACGGCCACACCATCGCCGGTTGGGTCGGCTGCACGATCGGCACGGTCGGGGCCCTGGTCGCCGGCATGGGTGTAACCGGCTGGGAGCCGGGGATCTGGCTTGGGCTCGGCATCATGGTGGTGGCCCTGCTCGTCACGTGGGCGCTGCACCTGGCGGGCTGGGGCAAGCCGTCGGGTCCACGTCCCGCAGGCCGCCGCACCTTCCGGACGAGGGACCACGCCGCGCGCGAGGGACACGACAACTGCGTCGGCTGCCGGTTGGCCGGGCGGCGCGGGGCGCGTGCGGGGGCCGTTTCCTAGAGCGGCGAACCCCGGGGTGGGGCGCGCCCGGCGCGCGGGGGGGGGCCCCCCCCCCCCGGCCCGCCCCCCGCCCCCCCGCCCCCCCGCCGGGCGGCGCCCGCGC
>NZ_JBHYIG010000300.1:0-2334 GCF_042740015.1 Streptomyces sp. NPDC059037 | reverse complement strand
GGGGGGGCGGCGGGGGGGGGGGGGGGGGGGGGGGGGGGCGGGGGGCGCGCGCGGGCCCCGCCCCCCCGGGGGGGCCCCCCCGCGGGGCCGCGGGGAACTGCGCGCCCAGCCGCGAAGGGCCCGCAGCCGCCCGACGGCACGGCGTGGCAGACCCGGTGGGCGCTCAGGCGTCGGCATCCAACGCGGGAGCGACAATCGCAAAGGCCCGGTCCGTCAGCGCCGCGGCGTCTTCCGCACCGTCGCTGTCGCTCCACTGCTGCAGCACGGTGTCAAAGGCGGTCAAGGCGACCCCCGCGGCCAGCCGCGGATAGAGATCGGTGGTGGTGGGGGCGAGGCCGAGACGGTCCGCCACCTCCGCCGCCAGTTCGTCGCGCCACTGCGCCTGGCGTTCCAGGAAGCGCGCGCGCAGCGCGGGCGTGCCCAGGATCAGCTGCACCACGCGCAGTGCCTGTTCGGAATGGCCGGCGCAGGCGTTCACGGAGACCAGGACGGTGTGCCGAAGGGCTGCCGAGAGGGACTCCGGCGAGGGGCGGCCCGCCAGCTCCGCGCGCATGTCGGCACCCATGTCGGCCAGGAACTGGACGACGACGTCCTCCTTGGACGCGAAGTACCGGAAGAACGTCCGCTTGGACACGCCTGCGGTGGCCACGATCTCGTCGACCGTGACCGCGTCGAACCCCTTGCGGGCCAGCAGTTTCAGTGCGGCCCCGGTCAGCTCGTCCGCGACGAGCTGACGCTTGCGCTGGGCCAGGCTCGGTTCTGGGCGGGTAGTCACCCCCGCATCGTATACGCCATGGCGTCCATGGCACTCAGGCGCGGCTTGACACTCGATGCCACGTGGGGCAACTTGTGTCGTATGAACAGTCAGCAGCGCTGGACGACCGAGCAGATCCCCGACCAGAGCGACCGTGTGTTCGTCGTCACCGGCGCCAACAGCGGCCTCGGTCTTGCGACCACGCGTGCGCTCGCCCGCAAGGGCGCGAACGTGATCCTGGCCGTGCGCGACGAGGCCAAGGGACGCCGGGCGGTCGCCGAGATCACCGCCGGTCAGCCGGACGCGCAGCTGGAGGTGCGCCGTCTCGACCTGGCTGATCTCGACTCGGTGCGCGACTTCGCCGACGGGCTGCGCGCCGACCATGCGCGCCTGGACGTGCTCATCAACAACGCCGGTGTGATGGCGCCGCCCCGCACGCTCAGCGCGCAGGGCCACGAGCTGCAGTTCGCCGCCAACCACCTCGGCCACTTCGCGCTGACCGGGCTGCTCCTCGACCAGCTGTCGGCGGGCGACAACCCCCGTGTGGTGACGGTGAGTTCGGCCAACCACCGGCAGGCGAAGTTCTTCTTCGACGACCTCTCCGGCGAGCGCAAGTACTCGCCCATGGGCTACTACAACCAGTCGAAGCTCGCCAACGCCGTCTTCGGCTGGGAGCTGCACAAGCGGCTGACCGCGGCGGGCAGCCCGGTGCGCAGCGTGCTCGCCCACCCCGGCTACACGCTGACGAACCTGCAGACGAGCTCGCCGGTCGGCATGGTGAAGCTGCTGTTCGGCAAGATCCTCTCGCCGCTCGCCCAGACCCCGGACCAGGGCGCGCTCTCGCAGCTGTACGCGGCGACCGCCCCGGACATGGAGGGCGGCCAGTTCATCGGTCCCGACGGCATGGGTGAACTGCGCGGTGCGCCCAAGCGGGTCGAGCTGGCCCCGTCGGCCGCCGAGGCTGCGACCGGGCGCAAGCTGTGGGATCTTTCGGAGGAGCTGACCGCCGTCAAGTTCGCCTTGCCGGCGGCGGCTTGAGCGACGTACGACCCGAACTGTCCGAGCGCCGAAGGAACATGTAGGTGACCGCGAAAATCGAGACCGGACCGTGGATCCGCCGGTACCGCCCCGCCCCCAACGCGCGGGCGAGGCTGCTGTGTCTGCCGCACGCCGGCGGCTCCGCGCCGTTCTACCTCCCGTTCGCCCGCTCCATCGGCCCCGAGGTGGAGGTGCTCGCCGTCCAGTACCCGGGGCGCCATGACCGGTACGACGAGCCGGGCGTGGACTCCATCGAGGGTCTGGCCGACGCGCTGCTCGCCGAGGCGCTCCCGTACGGGGACCGGCCGCTGGCGATCTTCGGGCACAGCATGGGCGCCATGATCGCCTTCGAACTCGCCCTGCGTCTCGAGGGGAAGGGGGCCGGGCCGCTCGTCGTCTTCGCATCGGGGCGACGCGCACCGTCCCGGCGGCGTGCGGACGACAGCCCCGTGCATCTGCGCGACGAGGACGGCCTGATCGCGGAGTTGCGGGCGCTCAACGGCACCGACGCGCGGGTGTTCGAGGACAAGGACCTGCTGCTG
>NZ_JBHYIG010000299.1:9454-11808 GCF_042740015.1 Streptomyces sp. NPDC059037 | reverse complement strand
CAGGTGACGCACGCCGTGATCACCGTGCCCGCGTACTTCCGCGACGCGCAGCGGGGCGCGGCGCGCGCGGCGGCCGGGCGGGCGGGGCGCGTGGTTGTGTGGGGGGGGGCCCCCCCCACGGCCTCGCCGTCGCCGAGGTCCACGGTGAGGTCGGCGAGGACCTTCAGCGCGTCCGGGTCGCGCCCGAACCCGGCGGCGGCCGCCCGCAGTTCGGCACGCGCGGCCTCCGCTGCGGGGAGTCCGGCGACACGGACAAGGGCGACGTCCGCGTACCGCGCGGCGGTGTCGCGGGCGTGCGGGGCGGTGGCGTCGACGACGGTCACCGGGTGGCCCTGCGGCGGGCGGGGCACGATGGAGGGACCCCGGACGGAGAAGGTGCTTCCCTCGAAGTCGACGTAGTGCAGCTTGTCCCGGTCGATGAAGCGGCCGGTGGCCACGTCCCGTATCTCGGCGTCGTCCTCCCAGCTGTCCCACAACCGCCGGGCCACATCGGCGACTTCACCGGCCTCGCTCCACAGCTCTCCGCGCGGCGCGGCATGCCGCCGCCCGAAGAGCCGGGCCTCCGCCTCGCTGTCCGACACGTCGACCGCCCAGCCGGCCCGCCCGTGGCTGACCCAGTCCAGGGTCGCCACGGCCGCCTGCACATGGAACGGCTCGGTGTGCGTGGTCGTCACCGTGGGGACGAGCCCGATCCGCGCGGTGCCGGGCGCGACCCGCGCAAGCACGGCAAGCGCATCGGCCCCCGGCCGCCCGAAGGAGTCCCCGAGCGTCACAAAGTCGAGCAGCCCACGCTCGGCGAGCAGAGCCGACTCGGCGTAGGGGGCGGCTTCGTAGGCCCCTGGATGATCTATGGCAACGGCAAGGTGAAGGGTCATTGACCAGACCTTTCTAGACGGGGGGAGGAGCAGCGCCCCCGAAGGGGCGCGGGGAACTGCGCGAGCAACCACAACGCACCCGCAGCTGAAAACGGCTACGGCTTGGGCAACCCCGGCGGATTGATCCGCGACTTCCGCACGGCCTCACTGGAAAGCCCCCACCGCTTCAGAACCTCCCCATAACTCCCGTCCTTGATCAAGAAATTCAGCGCCGCGGCATACGCATCAACAAGCCCACTCCCCCGCTTCGTAGTGGCGGCGATCTCCCCCTGAACCAAGGCGCCCCCGCCAGAAACCGTGCCGACGATCTTCGTCTGACCAGCAGAAGCCACGTGATACGCCGCCGAAGGATTGGGCCCGAGATACGCGTCGATACGCCCCGACTGGAGGGCCAGGTAATAGTCGGAGTCCTTCTGGAAGTACTTGATGTCCACCGGCTCACGCCCGGCCTTCTCGTTCCCCTTGCTCCAGTCGACAAGGATCTTCTCCTGGTTGGTGCCAGAAGAGACGGCGATCGTCTTCCCCGCCACGTCCGCAGGCTTCCTCACCGTCCAGTCGGCGTCCTCACGCGCCTCGAAGGCAATATTGTCGAGGCGGTACGTCGCGAAGTCGTACTTCTGCTTGCGCTCCTCGGTCACCGTGACATTGCCGAAGACCCCGTCGAACTTCCCGCTGTCCAGGCCGACGAAGAGGTTCTCCCAGGACACCTGCTCGAACTTCGGCTTCAGGCCGAGCGTGTCGGCGACCAGGATCGCGATGTCGACCTCGGAGCCGATGCGGGTCTTGTCGTCGGTGGCGTAGAAGCCGAGCGGTGCGGTCGAGTCGGCGCCGCCGCCGAGCCGCAACGTGCCGCGCCTGCGCACCTCTTCGGGTACGAGCTCGGCTATCGCGTCGACCTTCTTGCCGCGTACGCGGTTCTGGTCGGGCCCGATGTTGATGTCGCCGACCTTCTTGGTGCCGGGCTTGCCGCCGCCGGTCGCGGCGTCGCTGTCCCCGCCGCAGGCGCCGAGCAGCGGCGCGATGGCCAGTGCGGCGACGGAGGCGGAGAGGGCGCGTCGGGAAAGGGAAAACATACGGAAGCTCCTGAAAAGAACCTGGGCTAGAGAACCTGGGCTAGAGAACCTTGGAAAGAAACGCGCGGGTGCGGTCGTGCCGCGGCCTGTCGAGTACGTCGCCGGGAGCGCCCTGCTCGACGACGAGTCCGTCGTCCATGAAGACGACCGTGTCGGCGACCTCGCGCGCGAAGCCGATCTCATGGGTGACGACGATCATCGTGGTGCCCTGGCTCGCCAAGTCCTTGATGACGTCGAGGACTTCACCCACCAGCTCGGGGTCGAGCGCGGACGTCGGCTCGTCGAAGAGCAGCAGTTTCGGCTCGACGGCGAGCGCGCGGGCGATGGCGACGCGCTGCTGCTGTCCGCCGGAGAGCTGCTTGGGGTAGGCGTCCGCCTTGTCGGCGAGCCCGACCCGGGCGAGCAG
>NZ_JBHYIG010000299.1:0-9444 GCF_042740015.1 Streptomyces sp. NPDC059037 | reverse complement strand
GGGCGTGGGCCGGGGGGGGCTCGTGCGCCGGGGTGATGGGTTTGGGCTGGGCGCCGCCTTTGCCGCCGCGCCCGCCGGGGGCCCCCCGCGCCTCGGCGGCCAGGGCGGCCTCCTTGCGGGGCCGCTTCAGCGCCGAGACCGGCGCCTCGACGATGTTCTCCAGGACGGTCAGATGCGGGAAGAGATGGAAGTTCTGGAAGACGAAGCCGATCTGCGTGCGCTGCTTGAGCACCTCGCGCTCGCGCAGCTCGTACAGCTTGTCGCCGGAGCGCCGGTAGCCGACGAGCGCGCCGTCGACGCTGATCCAGCCCTTGTCCACCTTCTCCAGGTGGTTGATGGCGCGCAGGAGCGTGGACTTGCCGGATCCGGAGGGGCCGAGGACGACGGTGACCTCGCCCGCCCGCACCTCCAGATCGATGCCTCGCAGCACGTCAAGCGATCCGAAGGACTTGTGCACGGACCGGAGTTCGACCATCGCGCTCATCGCGATTCCCCCTTGGAGAAGTGACGTTCGACGTAGTGCTGGAGGACGGAGAGGGCGGTGGTGAGCAGCACGTACCAGGCGGTGGCGACCATCAGGAGCGGCACGACGCGGCCGTTGCGGCCGTAGATGACCTGCACTTGGTAGAAGAGCTCGCCGATCGCCATCACGGAGACGATCGAGGTGCCCTTGAAGAGGGAGATGATCTCGTTGGCGGCGTTGGGCAGGATCGAGCGCATCGCCTGCGGGAGCACGATGCGGCGGATCTGCCGCAGCCTGGGGATGCCGAGCGCGGCCGCCGCCTCCAACTGGCCGCTGTCGACGGCCAGTACGCCGGCCCGCACGATCTCGGCGGCGTACGCGGCCTGGTGCAGCGCAAGGCCGAGGACGGCGGCACTCATCGCCCCGACGAGCCCCATCGTGTCGAAGGAGAAGAAGCCGGGCCCGAACGGGATGCCGAACTGCAACTCCTTGTAGAGATAGGCCAGGTTGAACCAGAAAAGCAGCTGCACGATGAGCGGGATCGACCGGAACGCCCAGATGTAGGCGAAGGCCACCGACTTCAGGAAGGGGCTCGCGGAGAGCCGCATGAAGGCGATCACGATGCCGAGCGCGAAGCCGAGAGCCGTGCCGTAGAAGGTGAGCTGGAGGGTGACCCAGACCGCCTCCAGGATCACATCGGCGGTGAAGAACTCGGCGAACACCTCCCATTCCCACCCGGAGTTGGTGGCGAGCCCGTGCACGAACTGGGCCACGAGGACGGCCGTGGCGGCGACGGCCGCCCAGCGCCAGGGGTGGCGCACGGGAACGACTTTCAGCGCGCCGTAGTCGTCGTCCTTCACGAGGTCTTCGGTCGGCCTGCGCTCCGTCACGCTCATCGGGTCCGCTCCGAACCGCGCGCGTAGTGCCGCTCCACGTAGTACTGTCCGACGCTCAGCAGCGAGGTGACCACGACGTACCAGATGGTGGCGACCAGGAGCAGCGGGATCACCTGGTAGGTGCGGTGGTAGACCAACTGCACGGAGTACAGCAGGTCCTGCACCGCGATCACGCTGACGATCGAGGTGCCCTTGAGCGTGCCGATCAGCATGTTCCCGGCCGGCGGCACGATCGAACGCATGGCCTGCGGCAGGACGATCCGCCGCCATCTGCGCCACCGGCCGAGCCCGAGCGCCTGCGCGGCCTCGATCTGCCCCCGGTCGACGGAGAGGATGCCGCCGCGCACCACCTCGGCGGCGTACGCGGCCTCGTGCAGGGTCAGCCCGATGACGGCGATGCTGATCGGCCCGAGGAGGTTCACCGTCTTCACGCCGAAGAGATACGGGTACAGCGCCCCGATGTTGAACCAGAACAGCAGCTGCACCAGGATCGGCATCGACCTGAAGAGCCAGACATACCCCCAACTGACGCCCCGCAGCACGGGGTTGGCCGACAGGCGCCCCGCCGCGAGCAGCGTGCCGAGCGCGAAGCCGAGCACCATGACGACGGCGGTCAGCCAGAGCGTCAGCCACAGGCCGCGCAGCACGGACGCGGAGGTGAAGTGGTCGCCGACCACGTCCCACTGGAACGCGTCATTGCGTACGACGGAGTTGACGGCGAGCCCGAGCAGCACCAGGACCACCGCGGCTGCCGCCCACTGTCCCGCGCGGCGCTGCGGCACGATGCGCGGGAGATCGGGCGGGGGATCTTGCGGAGGGGCGGTCGCGGCTTTGGCGAGCGTGTCGGAAGACATGGCGAAGGCTCCGTGGATACGGGAGGTGATGCCTTCACACGGACCGAGCCCCTCAGCACGATCCGCCTTGAGAGTAAGGGGCGGTTCACGCGCCCTGTCAAGGCCGTCCAGGATGTGAGCGTTACGTCTCAGGGCAGTTGACGTGGAAACGGATGCCTGCTCCACTTGCCCCATGCATTCGCAGCAGTGGCTGGTCACGCGCTCCCACATCGACTTCGGTCGCGTGTGGTCCGCGTCGTGTTCGACGACTCTCTGAGCCGACCCCCTGCGCGCTGAGCCCTTCGCTGTTCCCGGGTCTCTCCCGCCTTGCATCTCCCGTGCGCCCGCGCGCCGTTGACCCCGCCTTCACACGCGTACGCCACTGCTGCACCGCCATGAGCAGCGGCACCCCCTCCCCTCGCACGTCCGCTCCGCCCTGCCCTGCTGCCTTGATGGAGACCGTCACGCCATGAGCAAGTCCGCGCATCCGCGCTTCCCGCACTCCCGCCGCATCCCTGCGGCCTTCGCCCTGATCACCGCCGCCACGCTCACGCTCACCGCCTGCGGTTCGGGCGGCTCCGCCGACACCACGGGCGGCGCGGCACCCGCGGGCAACAGCGACAAGATCCCCACCACGGACGTGGTCTCCTCGGTCGAGAAGAACGAGGCGGCGGCGGAGCTGCTCCCCTCGGACGTACGCGAACGGGGCACCCTCAACCTGGCGACCGCCGTCGGCGGCAGCCCACCGGGCAACACCTACCTGGAGGACGGGAAGACGATCGTCGGCCAGGACGCCGACTTCGCGGAGGCGGTCGCCAGGACACTCGGCCTGAAGCTGAAGCGGGAGCCCGCGAGCTTCGAGGCGATCCTGCCCGCCCTGGACAGCGGCAAGTACGACCTGGGCACCGGCAACTTCGGCGTGACGGAGGAGCGGCGCAAGACGATCGACTTCGTCACGTACATCAATGACGGCCAGGGCTTCGCCGTCCGTGACGACAGCAAGCTGAAGAAGGTCACCGACTTCAAGCAGCTGTGCGGCCTGAACGTGGCGACCGGCGCGGGCACCACGTTCGAAGTCACCCTGGAGGACAACAAGCATGTCTGCGACGGCGCCGGCAAGAAGCCGTACAGCGTGAAGACGTACGCCGAGCAGAGCGCGATCTGGGGCTCGCTCCAGCAGGGCCGCAGCGATGTGGTGATGTCCACGATCAACGGCCTGCGCTATGCGGTCGCCCACCAGGAGGGCCTGAAGTTCCTGGGCGAGTACCACCGCCTCGACGTCGGCTTCGCCTTCAAGAAGGGCACGAAGCTGGCGCCTGCCTTCCAGGCGGCGGTGAACCGGCTGATCAAGGACGGCACGTACACCCGCATCCTGAAGAAATGGGACACCCAGGGCTCAGCGATCGAAAAGTCCGAGATCTCCCCGCCGGAGGTCGCCCCGTAGGGGCGCGGGGAACTGCGCGAGCAACCACATCGAACCCGCAGACAAACAGCACCACCCCGGAGCACCTACAACCCGCAGTCACAACAAGAGCAGCACTCACAACACGAGCAGCACCCACCGTCCCCGCAGTTGTTGCAGCACCCCTCCCGCTTCTTGCGGGACCAGGGCCCTTCGTACGAATCCGCACAGCACAACTTGCAGGTGCAGCACAGCCCGATGGCAACGGCACACCCCGCCCAGAACCCCCGCTTCCCCGGCTTCGGCGGCTGCGGCTCGAACGCGGGCCCACCGCCAAAGCCGCCGGGACCACCCGGACCACCGGGGGCACCCGGCACCCCGCCTCCGTACGGATTGCCACCCCCGTACGGAGGCTGCTGCCCGTACGGCCCACCCTGCTGCCCATAAGGATTCCCACCCTGCGGCGGCCCGAACGAACCCCCCTGATGAGCCGTCACCTCATGACTGTGCCCACACGCATCGGTCCCGAAGGCCCGGTCCACCGACCTGCTCAGCTCATGCGCGAGCAGCACATGCGCCAGCTTGCCGTCGGTGAACTCGGCGTCCCGCAGCGCAAGGCGGATGCCGTGCACCGCGTCGTCGGCGAGGCGGCGGGCCTGGGCGAGGTCGGTACCCGTGGCGGCCAGGGGATTCCACGCACCCGACACAGCGTCAGCGTGCCTGTCCTCCACGGCATCCAGGAGATGCGCGAGCCGCCCGAAGAGCCGACCCGCCTCGGCGAGCGGCTCCGCGTTGCCGGGCCTGCCCGCTATGACGGCGGTGTGCGCGAAGGCGGCCGCCGTCGCCGTCTCGGTGGGTTCGGTGACCGTCAGCAGCGAGGTGCCGGGGCCCGCCAAGCCCTCGATGCCGACCTGCCGTTCGACGGCGTCGACCAGGACCGCCGTGTCGAAGCCCACATCGGCAGCGGTCCGCGCGCCCGCCCGGTCCCAGCTCCGCGCGACCTTTCGCGCGGCGGCGGCCACCGGCCTGCGCGCCAAGAGCCCGTCCCCGTCGACGACGTGGTCGCGCACCTTGGCCGACGCGAGCACCAGCGAGACGGCGGCGGCGAGCCGCGCGCCCTCGCCCTGCGCGACGGAGGCGGTCCGCATGCCGCGCAGCGGACAGGGCCCCGCGGTGCGCCGCCAGCCGGTCGACTTCTCGGCCTGAGCCTCCGTCAGAACCGAGATGATCAGGCCGTCGTAGTTGGTCACGACGCGGGCGAACTGCCCGTGGTCACCGCGCAGCGCGAGGCAGAGCCCGCACAGATGCGCCATCCACTGGGTCTTCAGACCCTCACCGAGGCGGTGGCTGCATGGCCTGACGATTCCGAACAAGACGACTCCCCCGAGAAGCCCGGCGAACGATCAACTCCGGCATCGTATCCAGGGGTCCGTTCACCCGGACGCACCGGCCGTCACCCGAACGCCGGGAAAATCATATTTCACTCAGTGTCAGCAGCCGTATACGGCAAGACCCTTGGGGAATCACGTGCTTCGGGCAGTTGACTCTGCACCAGTACCGTCACGAAAACCCCGCGCGGCGACTATCCACTTGGCGCACCATCCGCATCATGGACGAACATGGGGATGCGGAAAGCAGAAAGCCCGCTGTGAGAGGAGGCGTCCATGGGATCGGTGCGCAAGGCGAGTGCCTGGCTTGGCCTCGTCGACGACAACAATGACGAGCGTTACTACGACGGCTACGACGATGACGGTGCCGAGGGACCCGGCGATGCCTGGGTCACCGACCCGCGGGTGCGGGTGGCGAGCGAGACGGCCGAGGAGCAGGGCCGCCGGATCGGGACCGTGACCCCGGACAGCTTCCGGGACGCGCGTGGCATCGGCGAGATGTTCCGGGACGGCGTCCCGGTCATCGTGAACCTCACCTCGATGGAGCCCGGCGACGCCAAGCGCGTCGTGGACTTCGCGGCCGGCCTGACCTTCGGTCTGCGCGGCTCCATCGAGCGCGTGGCCACGCGGGTCTTCCTGCTCACGCCCGCCGACACACAGATCGTCAACGGGGAGGCCACGAGCCGCCCCGCCGACGGTTTCTTCAACCAGAGCTAGCGGGCGAGGCCGCTCACCGGAAGGCGTCGATGCCGGTGAGCGCCTTGCCCAGGACGAGCTGGTGCATCTCGACGGTGCCCTCGTAGGTGAGGACCGACTCGAGGTTCGTCGCGTGCCGCATCACGGGGTATTCGAGCGAGATCCCGTTGGCGCCGAGGATCGTCCGTGACGTACGGCAGATCTCGATCGCTTCTCGTACGTTGTTCAGCTTGCCGAAGCTGACCTGCTCGGGGCGGAGCCGGCCCGCGTCCATGCGCCGGCCGAGGTGGTGCGCGAGCAGGATGCCCTTGTGCAGCTCGACCGCCATGTCGGCGAGCTTGGCCTGGGTGAGCTGGAAGCCGCCGATGGGCCGGCCGAACTGCTCGCGGGTCTTGGAGTAGGCGACGGCCGCCTCGAACGACGAGCGGGCGGCGCCCATGGCTCCCCAGACGATGCCGTAGCGCGCGTGGGAGAGGCAGCTCAGCGGGCCCTTGAGGCCGGTGACCTCGGGAAGCACCGCGTCGGCGGGCAGCCGCACCTCGTCCATCACCAGCTCGCTGGTGACGCTCGCGCGCAGCGACCACTTGTGCTTGATCTCGGGCGCCGAGAAGCCGGGGGCGTCGGTCGGCACGACGAATCCCCTGATCCCGTCGTCGGTGTGCGCCCAGACGACGGCGACGCCCGCGACGGATCCGTTGGTGATCCACATCTTGCGGCCGGTGAGCACCCAGTCGGTGCCGTCCTTCTTCGCGAACGTGCGCATGGACGCCGGGTCGGAGCCATGGTCGGGCTCGGTGAGCCCGAAGCAGCCGATGATCTCCCCCGCGGCCATCCCCGGCAGCCAGCGCTGCTTCTGCTCCTCGGAGCCGAAGCGGTGGATGGCGTACATGGCGAGGGAGCCCTGCACGGAGACGAGCGAGCGGATGCCGGAGTCGGCGGCCTCCAGCTCGAGGCAGGCGAGCCCGTACTGGACGGCGCTCGCGCCCGCGCAGCCGTAGCCCTGAAGGGACATGCCGAGCGCGCCGATCGAGCCGAGCTCGCGGGCAAGATCGCGGATGCCGGGCAGCTCGCCCTTCTCGTACCACTCGGCGATGTGCGGCAGGACGCGGTCGGCGGCCCAGGTGCGGACGGTCTCCCGGATCGCGAGGTCCTCCGGGTCGAGGAGGTCATCGATGCCGAGCGGGTCGGTGGGGTCGAAGGGCGGCAGGGTGCGGCTGCTTGCGGACATGGCGGGCCTCCGGCGGCGCAAAAACTAGCAGTGTTAGCTACAGACGACTCGCGCTGACGCTACGACGCCGTGTCCCGCGCGTCCACCGGGTCAGCGGACCGACTCCGCGGCGACCACCGTCGCGTCACGGGGCGCCGGTATCCCCGGCTCGGGCTTGGCCTCGGGCTCGGGCTCCGCCGCGCCACACTCCATGGTCCGCGGCAGGCGCAGCGCCATCAGCGCGCCGAGCAGCAGCAGCCCCGCGCTGACCAGCAGCGTCACATGCAGACCGTGCACAAAGGACTCGCGCGCGGCGTTGCGCAGCGCGGCCCCCGCGTTGCCGCCGAGCCGCGAAGCGATCTCGTACGCCTCGCCGAGCGAGTGCCCCGCGGCGCCGCTCTCCTTGGCGGGGACGCCGGGCACGGAGGAGAGCCCCGGCGCGTACGCCGCGTTCATGACGCTGCCGAGCAGCGCGATGCCGATGCCCGCGCCCAGCTGGTACGAGGTCTCGCCGATGGCGGCGGCGCCGCCCGCCTGCGACTGGGGCGCCTCGCTGAGCATCGACTCGTACGAGCCGAAGAGCGTGGTCTGCAGGCCGAGGCCGAGCAGGACGAAGCTGGTCAGGAGCAGCGGGTCATTGGCCTGGTCGCCCATCCCGGTGAGCACCATCACGGCCACCGCGGTGAGGGTGAAGCCGGAGGCGACCATCGTGCGCGGGCCGAAGCGGTGCAGCAGCTTCGATCCGGCAAGGCCGGCGGCCATCGCGGCGACGGTGAGCGGCACGAGCCGCATACCGGTCTCCAGCGGGGAGAGGCCGAGCACCAGCTGCAGATACTGCGCTGCGACCAGTTCCAGGCCCACCAGGGCGAGCATCGCGAGCACGATGCAGCCGAGCGAGGTGGAGAACGCGGGCCGCGCGAACATCGACAGATCGATGAGCGGATGCTCGCGCCGCCGCTGCCTGCGCACGAAGCCGATCAGGAGGGCCGTGCCCACGGCGAACGCGAGCAGGGTCGTCATGCCGAACGGCGACTCGCCGCCGCCCGCGCGCTTCACCGCGAAGACGAGACCGAAGAGGCCGCCCGCCGCCATCAGCGCGCCGACGACGTCCCACGGTCCGTTGCGGTTGCCCGTCGACTCGGGGAGCAGCCAGCGCCCGATGGGCAGGCTGACCAGCATCAGCGGGATATTTATGAGGAAGACCGAGCCCCACCAGAAGTGCTCGAGCAGGAAGCCGCCGAGCAGCGGCCCGCCCGCGGCGCCGATGCCGGCCACCGCGCTCCACACGCCGATGGCGACGGCGCGCTCGCGCCGGTCGGGGAAGACCTGCCGGAGGATCGAGAGGGTCGCGGGCATGATCATCGCGCCGCCGACGCCGAGCAGGGCGCGGGCCGCGATCAGGACCTGCGCGTTGTCCGCCGTGGCCGCGACGGCCGAGGCCACGCCGAAGAGCGCGTATCCGAGCAGCAGCACCCGCCGCCGGCCCACCCGGTCACCGAGGGTGCCGAAGAGGATGAGCAGCGAGGCGCAGACCAGTGGATAGACGTCGACGATCCACAGCAGCTCGATGCCGCCGGGCTTCAGGTCCTCCGTGACGGCGGGCACCGCGACATGCAGCACCGTGGCGTCGACGGCGACGAGCAGCAGGCTGACGCAGAGGACGACGAGCACCAGCCAGCGGTTGGCGCCCTCCTGCGACCTGGGCACCCGACGGCCGGAGGGAGCAGTGGCCGTGGTTGTCCCCGACATGTGCGATACCTCCCAGTGATCCCTCGCATCGGCGGCCCGCGGGACGTGATCTCCCAGCTGGCGGCGGCGAAAGGCGAGTGAGCCGTCAGAGTACGCGAGTTCACGGCCGTGGCGCGTGGCGGACCTCTCATGGTTGTGCGCAGACCGTGTGGCGTACGCCACGCCGCCCACCCATGGACCACGCATGGACCACGCACCCGGGCCGCCGCGCGGTTCCTGCGTACGCCGATAATCGAGCCCGTGACCGACCTCGATCAATGCCTGCCGCGGCCCTCGTACGGCGCCCGCGCGGGGACCGCGCTGCGCCGCGCCGCGCCCGCGCTCCTCGCCTACGCCGGGGTGCGCGCCCTGGGCATCGCGGTCCTCGCGGTGTGGAGCGCGGCGGCGGGCAAGAGCCCGCACACGCTGCTCACCGCCCGCTGGGACTCGCTCTGGTACACCCGCGTCGCCGAGTTCGGCTACGGCTGGGAGGTGAAGCTCCCGGACGGCAGCGTCCACTCCAACCTGGCGTTCTTCCCGCTCCTTCCCTGGCTGGAGCGGCTCGTCTCGGCGGTCAGCCCGTTGTCGTACGCCGATGCGGGCCTGGTGGTGAGCTGGCTCGCGTCGCTCTGCGCGGCCGGAGGGATCTTCGCGGTCGCCGGTCATCTGTACGGGCGCCGGGCGGGGATCTGCGCGGTCGTGCTGTGGGCGGTGCTGCCGGTCGGCATCGTGCAGTCGATGGCGTACAGCGAGTCACTGTTCACCGCGCTCGCGGCCTGGTCGCTGTACGCGGTGCTCACGGGCCGCTGGGTGTGGGCGGGCGTGCTCGCC
>NZ_JBHYIG010000298.1:0-11855 GCF_042740015.1 Streptomyces sp. NPDC059037 | reverse complement strand
CTCGCCCCGCCCGCCCGCCCCTCGCCCCCCCCCGCCCCCGCCCCCCGCCGCGCCCGCGCCCCCCCCCCGCGCCCCCCCGCGGGGCGCCCCCCCGCCCCCCCCCCCCCCCCCGCCCCGGTCGTGACGGGGCAGTTGCCCGCGCCCCGGGAAGGCTCCTCAGCCGCCCGGCCCGGTCCTGCGGGGCATGCGCAGCGAACGGGTGTAGCTGCCACGCCAGTAGCCCAGCGGGAACCGCTCGGGCATCGCCTCACCGGCGGTGATCCGGCCGATGACGATCACATGGTCGCCGGCCTCCCGCACCTCGTGGACCGCGCACTCGGCGTGCGCCACGACATCGGCGAGCACCGGCATCCCGGTGACCTCGCCCGGCAGCCAGTCGACCTCGTCGAACTTGTCCGTGGTGCGGCTCGCGAACAGGTCGGAGACCGAATCGGCGCCGACGTCAAGGAAGTTGACGACGAATCGGTTCTTGTCCGTGATGGCGTCCAACGTGGCACTCGGTGTGTTGACACAGGCAAGCAGCAGCGGCGGGTCCGCGGAGACGCTGCACACCGCGGAGCAGGTCATGCCGACGGGGCTTTCGTCGGTGCGGCGGCTGGTCAGGATGGACACACCGCTCATGAACGAGCCCATCAGCGAGCGGAAGCTGGCACGGTCCACCGAGGGCAGCGTGTCCTCGTCGGTGCCCGGTACGCGGGGCGGGGCGGAAACAGTCGTCATGGTGCGCTCCCTTCTATGGCCGCGGCCATGGCCGCGCGGTCCTTCTTGCCATTGGGTGTGAGCGTCAGTGCTTCTACGGTGTGCAGAGCGTCGACGATCATGTAGGTCGGCAGGTTCTCGGCGCACTGGCGTTTGAGGTCGACAAGCCGCACGGAGGCCCGCGGAGCGGTCGCCACCACGGCGTGCAGCTGGGCCTCGAGCCCCTCGCCGACCACCACCACCGCGACATCGGCGACATGGGGGTGCGCGCTGATCGTGGCCTCGATCTCACCCAGCTCGATCCGGTGGCCGCGCACCTTGACCATGTGGTCGACGCGTCCGACGTAGAGCAGGTTGCCGTCCGTGTCGAGCCGCCCGATGTCGCCCGTGCCGTAGGCGCCGGACTGCGGCTCGCGGCCCCAGTAGCCCAGCATCACGGTGGGCCCGCTCACCACGATCTCGCCCTCCGGGTCCGACGGGTCCAGGTGGACGGCGTCGCCGGAGCAGGCCGTGCCGATGGGCAGCGTTCCCGTGCGGCCGAGGTCCGCGTCGGTCACCTCGTACGACGTACAGACGTTGGTCTCGGTGGGCCCGTACCAGTTCAGCAGGCGGATCCCCTGCCACGCCTTGCGCAACTCCTTGACCTGGCCGATCGGGAACGGCTCGCCGGCGAAGACGCAGGCGCGCAGGGCCGCCGGCGGCTCGGTGGCGAGGAGGTCTCCCTCGCGCATCATCAGGCTCAGCGCGGACGGCACGGAGTACCAGATGCTGATGTCCTGTTCGCGCATGAAGCGCACGAGTTCGGTGGGCGCGTAGGCGAGTTCGGAGGGGATCAGGTGCACGGAGGCGCCGGCCCTGAAGGCGGCGTAGAGGTCGAAGACGGACAGGTCGAAGTTCAACGGCGCGTGGTTGGAGAGCCGGTCGGCGGAGTTCACGTCCAGGAGGTCGGCCGCCCAGTCGACGAACGCCAGCGCGTTGCGGTGGCTGAGGCACACGCCCTTGGGCGCGCCCGTGGACCCCGAGGTGTAGAGAACGTAGGCGGGGTCGTCGGGCCTGCCGGGGTGCGGAGTAAACGACTCGGGCTCCGCGGTCCCGCCCGGCTCCTCGGTCTCGTCGAGCAGCGCGGCCGAGGTCACCACGGGGATGCCGATGTCCTGCCCCAACGCCCTGGCCTGCCGGCACAGTTCGGTGTCGGCCACGATCAGCGCGGCGCCGCAGTCGGCGGCGACGCGGGCCACCCGTCTGACCGGGTTCGTGGAGGTGACCGGCACATAGACGGCGCCGGCCCGCAGCGCGCCCTGCATGACGGCGACGGCGTGCACGCTCTTCCCGGTCCACAGCACCACGCGGTCGCCCGCCGAGAGGCCACGGGCGCGCAGCGCGTGGGCGTAGCGGTCGGCGAGTGCGTCGAGCCGGCCGTAGGTGAGGGCTCCGTCCGGCCCGGCGACGGCGAGCGCGTCGGGCGCCGCCCGGGCGGATTCGATGACGAGGTCGTGCAGCCTCATAGTCCTAACTCCCGTGCGATGATGACCCGTTGGATGTCTGAGGTGCCGGAGAAGACGGTCGCGGGAACGGTGTCCCGCAGCAGCGTCTCGATGCCGGCATCTCTCAGGTAGCCGCGCGCGCCGTAGATCCTGACCGTGTCCAGGGCGCCGGCCAGCGCCGCCTCGGAGACGGCCAGCTTGGACAGCGCGACGTTGAGGGTGGACTGCGCCCCGGTGTCCATCTCCCAGCAGGCGCGGTAGAGCAGCAGACGGGCGCTCTCCAGGCGCACCTTCATGTCCGCCAGCGTGTGTGACACCGCCTGGTTGTCGCCGATCGGGGCGCCGAACTGGCGCCGGGTGCGGGCGTGTTCGACGGCCCGCTCCTGCATGCGGTCAAGCAGGCCGAGATAGCCGGCGAACAGACAGGCCCGCTCCCAGCCCATGGAGTGCTGGAAGATCGCACCGCCCTGACCGGGTGCGCCAAGGACGTGCGCGTCGGGGACGAAGCAGTCCTCGAAGGTGACGGTGCCGGCCGGTACGGAGGTGAGTCCCATCTTGACGAAGGGCTCCCCCACCCGCACTCCCTCGGCGGTACGGGGCACCACGAAGCCGGTCACGCCGAGATGGCCGGCGTGCGGGTCCGTGGTCGCGTAGGTGACGTACACGTCGGAGACCGGCCCGTTGGTGACGAAGCTCTTGGTGCCGTTCAGGACGAAGCCGCCGGTGGTCGCGGTGGCGGTGACGGCGAGACGGGATACGTCGGAGCCGGCGTCCTCCTCGGTCATGGCGTTGCCCGCGATCAGCTCGCCGGAGGCCATGCCGGGCAGGAAGCTCCGCCTGGCCTCCTCGGTCGCGAACGTCACCACGGGCATGGCGCAGGCGAAGAGATGCGCGCTCGACGCGAAGACGATGCCGGTGTCGGCACAGCCCCGGCCGAGCGCCTCCACCTGGCGGGCCGTGTCGAGGGCGCCGAGTCCGCCGCCGCCGTACGCGGCGGGGATGCTCAGCCCCAGCAGGCCGAGATCACCGAGGGTCCGCCATTCCTTCCGGTCGAAGCAGCGGTCGTGGATCGGTTCCGGGAACCGATCCCGCACCGCGGCGAGTGTGTCGTCGTAAGCCGCCTTCTGCTCGCGGGTCCAGTCGAAGCGCACAAGTCCTCCCTTGATTGAGGCGCTGTTCGGCGGCGGTCCCCATCACGGCTCGTCCGCCTCGAGGTCGGCGACGAGACGGCGCCTGTCCAGCTTGCCGTTGGGTGTTCTGGGCAGGTCGGCACGGACCGAGATCCGGTCCACGATCATGTACGTGGGCAGGCGCTGCGCGCAGTGCCGCTTGACGGCGAGGAGCGATGGGGGCTGCTCGCCGGAGGGGATGAGCGTCGCGTGCAGCCGCGCGCCGATGCCCGATCCGAGCACCACCACGGCGGCGTCGGCGACGGAGTCCATCGAGGTGAGCGCCGCCTCGATCTCGCCCAGCTCGATGCGGTGGCCGCGGATCTTCACCATGTGGTCGCGCCGGCCGACGTAGTGCAGCGTCCCGTCCGCGTCCTGGCGGGCCATGTCGCCGGTGCCGTACGGCCCTTCGTGCCGCTCCTGCCCCCAGTAGCCGAGCATCACGGTCGGCCCGGAGACCACGATCTCGCCTTCCTTGCCGGCCTTGAGCTGCACGGTGTCGCCGGAGCAGGCCCGGCCGATGGGCAGCGGCGTGTCGCGTTCCAGGTCGGCGTCCGTGACCTCGTAGGACGTACACACATTGGTCTCGGTCGGGCCGTACCAGTTGAGCAGCCGCACCTTGGGCCAGCCCCGGCGCAGCGCCTGGACCTGCGGGAGGGCGAAGGGCTCCCCGGCGAAGATGCAGGCACGCAGTTCCGTGGGCGGCGCGTCGTCGAGGAGCTGTCCGTCGCGCATCATCAGGCCGAGCGCCGAGGGCACCGAGTACCACACGGTGATCCCCTCGTCCCGCAGGAACCGCACCAACTGGGCGGGCGCGTACGCCATGTCCTCCGGCACCAGATGCACCGATGCGCCGGAGCGGAACGCGGCGTAGAGATCGAAGACCGAGAGGTCGAAGTTGAACGGGGCGTGGTTGGAAAGCCGGTCACCGGGGCCGACCTCGAGTTCGGCCGCCGCCCACTCGACGAAGGCCAGCGCGTTGCGATGGCTGATGCACACGCCCTTGGGCGCGCCGGTGGAGCCGGAGGTGTAGAGGATGTAGGCGGGTTCGTCCGGCTCGTTCCGGTACGTCGATGGTGCCGGCGCCCCGGCTTCTCCCTGCGCCAGGAGGTCGGTGAAACTGGCAAGACGCCCGGCCCAGTCGGCCTGCGCGGCGCGTTCGGCGGATTCACTGTCGGACACGACGAGCGCGGGCGCCGCGCTGTCCACGATCAGCGAAAGGCGCGCCGGTGGATTGGAGCCGGCCACGGGGACGTAGATCGCGCCGATCCGCAGCGCGGCCTGCATGACGGCAATCGCGGAGACGCACTTGTGGCTCCAGATGACCACGCGGTCACCGGGGCGCACTCCGCGGCTCGCCAGCGCGGCGGCGTAGCGGTCGGCGAGCCGGTCGAGTTCCTCGTACGTGACGCGCTGTCGGGGGCCGGCCACGGCCAGGGCGCCGGGGAAGGTGCGCGCCGAATCGATGAGCAGCTGATGCAGCCTCATATCGGGAGCTCCCAGGTGGTGGTCTCAGTGGACTTCGGCCGGTCGTACGTCCTGCTGCTCGGCAGCCGGGGTCGCGGCCGGGGGGCGGCGAAGGGTGCGGGACAGCAGCGGAGAGGTCATGGCGGTGGTGACGAGCGCCATCACCACCATCGCGCTGAAGAGTTCGGTGCTGAGCAGTCCGATGCCGAGGCCGACGTTCAGGATGACCAGTTCGGTGAGGCCCCGCGTGTTCAGCAGCAGGCCGAGGGTGTAGGACTCGTGCCAGCCCATGCCGCTGAGGCGGGAGCAGAGCAGTACGCCGCCGAGCTTTCCCGCACAGGCGACCGCGGTGATCAGCACCATGTGCAGGGCGCCGGTGGCGGTGAGCGAGGTCAGGTCCACGGAGAGCCCGGTGACCACGAAGAAGACGGGCAGCAGCAGCTTGCTGGCGTGCTCGATGGGGATCAGCGCGGACTCGCGCAGCAGCCCCTGCTGGTCGGAGCGGGGCATGACCAGACCGAAGAAGAAGGCCCCGAAGATGGCGTGCAGGCCGATGTTCGAGGTGACGTAGGCCGAGGTGAGGGCGCCGGCGGCGGCCAGCATCGGGAGCACGGGAGCGGCGGCGGTGCTGGCCCGTGCCGCGAGGGCGGCCAGGACGGGGCGGACCACGCCCAGCATCACGACGATGTAGACGACGCCCCAGCCGATGACGCCGAGGAAGGTGCCCGCGCCGGACGCGGAGACCAGGGCGACGACGACGGCCAGCAGGCACCAGGCGAGGATGTCGTCAAGCGCGGCGAGCGCGAGTGCGAAGTTCCCGATGCGGGTGTGGTGCAGCTGCTTGTCCGTGATGATGCGGGCGAGGACGGGGAAGGCGGCGATCGATATGGCGGTGCCGATGAAGAGCCCGAAGTGCAGGAACTCGATCTCCTCGCCGTTCACCGTTCGGTAGGAGCCGTACAGCAGGCCGGCGAGGCCGAAGCCGAGGGCCATCGGCAGCGCGGCGGCGCCCACCCAGATGGTGCCTGTGGCACGCCCGCGGCCCCGCAGGGTGGTGTGGTCGAAGTGCCATCCGATGGTGAACATGAAGAGAAGCAGGCCCACTTGGGCGACGACGTTCAGATAGGGCCGGACGTCCATGGGGAAGAAGTGCTCGGGCAGATTGCCGGGCAGCACCCCGAGGAGGCTCGGTCCCAGACAGATCCCGGCGGTGATCTCACCGATGACCGTCGGCTGGCGCACGCGGCGCGCAAGGGCGGCGAAGGCCGCTCCGACCACGAGCACCAGAGCGATACCACCAAGGGTGGTGATGGTTATCCACTCCGTGTGTTCAGCGCTTTTCATGCAAGATCTCCGCTGGGCAGGGGAAACCGGGAGGAAGCCGATATCCGGACGGCGGAGCGCTCTTCGGGCATGACGATGCCGAGCCCCCCGTGGGACGGACGGTGCTCTCGAGCGGGCCGCGGAGATCGTGGGGATCGGGATCCGCGGCCCGCCGTACCTCAGAACTCGGTGGTGACCGGCGGGGCGTCGTCCCGGCGGCCGGTGACGTTGTCTTGGGTGAGGAGTCGGCGGAAGTCGGCGGGCGCGACGGTCTTGACCCACAGCAGCATGAGCATGCGGCGCCAGAGCGTGAACGTGTAGACGCGGTCGCCTGGTTCGCCGAAGCGGTAGAGCGGCGGCACGAACCGTTCACCGCGCAGCCAGGAGAAGATGTCGCGGGCCGCGCCGGTGGCCGTGGTGCGGCCGGCACGGACGGCGTCCATCTGATGGAACAGCTGGCGCAGCGCGCGTGGCAGGCCCTCCGGGGTGCGGAACCACAGCTCGGATTCGAACCGCTCGACCGCGGCCCAGGAGCCCTCCGGGACGTGGTCGCAGTCGAGCCGGGCCCGTTTCAGCGACAGGTCGGCGAGGATCTGCCACAGCAGCCAGACGCGCAGGTAGGCGTTGAGGAGCTGGAAGTGGCGGCTCGCGGTGCGCAGCCCCATCTGGAGCCGGTCGTTGAAGTCGATCAGGCGGTCCTGGAAGTCGGCGACGCGGGTGAACTCCGCCTCCTCCCGCGCCGGGTCGGCAACCACCCGCAGCAGCGCGGCGGCGGTGGCGTGCACCATCTCCATGCCGACCGTCACGTCCCGGGCAAGCACCTCCTCGGCGCGGCAGGCGGCCCCGCCGATGGCGAGCCACCGAGGTCCGGTGGTCCGCTCGGCGCGCCACTGCCACTGCGTGTCGTGTGCCCAGGGTGTGGCGGCCCGCGCGGCGACGAACTGCCCGGCGATGCTGGGATAGCGGCCGATGAGGGCGCGGAAGGCGTCCTCGGGATCCTCCGGAAGGTCGGCGAACTTCTCGGGGCACACGCTGACCGTCACGCTGCACAGGCCGTTCCTGGCGGCGTCGTGGTTGTCGAAGCTCACCACCTGGATCCAGCCGCCGTCGAAGACGTGGTGGAACGAACCGTGCGACCACGCGGTGGCGCCCCGGTAGCGGTCCTGCGGGAGCACCGACTCGAACGGCCGCACGCCGGTGAAGTGCGCGGAGAGCAGCCGCGAACGCAGCGGCGTACGCGCGGGCTCTGCCGACCCGACGCCGGCGGCGGCGAGCAGCGGCGAACCAGGACCCGAGGCGTCCACCACGTAACGGACGCTCAGCGTCTGGCCGTTGTCCAGGACCAGCGTGGTGCGGTCGTCGGCCAGGGCGACCTTGGCGAGCGGCGAGCGGACCTCGTCGATGTGCGCGCCGTGGGCGGCCGCGATACGGCAGGCGTACGCGTCGGCCTCCGGCCGGTACAGGTGCCACTCCGTGTGCTCGCCCGGCACGTTGAACTGGACGGCCTTCCGCGCGTCCTGCTCCCGGCCCGCGTCGTGGTGGAGGAAGCCCAGGCTCTTCTTGACGCCGCTGGCCCTGCGTACCTCCTCCGGCAGGTCGGTGAAGTGCGCGAACGTCGCGATCTCCGGCACCTCGAAGCGCTCGGCGAGCAGCGAGAACACCTCGGAGGTGTAGGGCACGGTGCTCTCGCCGGCCGGCCGCGCCTGGTCCTCCGTGGTGTCGACGAGCACGGTCCGTACGCCCTGCCGGGCGAGGATGGCGGCCAGCAGGCCCCCGGTGAGGTGGGCGCCGAGGACAGCGACGTCGTACTCGGCGGCCGCCGTCCGCTTACGGGGGTTCTTGGCTGGTGTCTTTCTCGGCATCGCTGTCTCTCCGTCGTCGGTCCGTCGGTGGCTCAGGAGCGTGCGCGCGCCGGCTCCGGCAGGTGGCCCGTGCGGGACAGCCACCCCAGATAGGTGTCGAGCAGGCGGTGGTCCAGCGGCGGACACGTGATTCCCGTGGCGGCCAGGGCCGCCTCCGCGTTCTTGTCGTCGTAGTCGATGGCCTCCTCGCCGCCGACGATGAACTCCTCCACCACGTCCATCACGGTGTGCAGTTCGTTGTCGGCGACGCCGTATCCGGCGCGCAGCGCCTCCCACCACTCGTCCACCGGCACCCGGCGGAGCTGCCAGCGGTCCCTGAGCACGTCGGCGAGTTCGGCGAAGCGCAGCTTGTGCCGGTTGAGCAGGTGGTAGTTGGTGCCGAAGGAGGTCTTGTCGGTGGCGATGGCGACCAGCGCCGATGTCACGTAGTCGACCGGGGTCATCTCGATGTCGAGGTCCAGGTCGGGCACCAGGCCGAGTTGGATGCAGCCCTTGATCACCTTGAGGGTGAAGTGGGTGACAAGCGCGGCGCCGGTGCGGGAGTTCCCCAGCACCCGGCCCGGCCGGTAGAGGTCGATGGGGATGCCGCGCTCGCGGCCCAGCTCGACAAGGCGCTCGGCCGCCCACTTGGTCTGCACGTACCCGGTGACCAGGCGTCCCGCGTCGGCGATGGAGTCGCCCTCGCCGATGACGGTGCGGCCGTCTTCCGGAATGCCCCAGATCCCGTACGTCGAGACATGGTGCACCGGCGTGAGGCGGCCCCGGCAGGCGAGGCGCAGGATCTCCTCGGTGCCGACCAGGTTCGCGGGGCGCAGTTGGTCGTAGGTGTAGCTGAAGTTGACCCAGGCTCCGTTGTTGTAGATGCCGTCGAGCAGCTCGCCCAGCGCGTCGAACGCCTGCTCCTCCAGGCCGAGCAGCGGCTTCTCCAGGTCGCCGGGTATCACGGTGATCCGCTCGTCGGCTTCCGCCGACCACGTCAGGTAGCGCTCGTAGTTCGCCCTGATCCGGCCCAGGCCCTCTGCCGGGTCGGCGCACCGGACCAGGCAGTGCACCGTGGCCTCGGTGCGGCGCAGCAGCTCGTCAAGCAGGTGGGCGCCGAGGAAGCCGGTGGCGCCGGTGAGCAGGACGTGCCGCTGCCGGTCCGGGACGGAAGGCGCCGCGGTGGGCGGCTGGATGGCCGGGTCCAGACTGACGTCCTCGCGCAGCCAGGCCGGGTCGGTCGGATCGCCGCCCTGTCCGGCGGTGGCGGAGCCGCGGGCCGCGTCCGCCGGGGTGCCGGAGTCGGCGGCGTCGGCGCCGATGTGCTCGCGGGAGAACTCGGCGTACAGGAAATCGCTCCAGTCGACGAGCGTGCTGCGTTCGAACAGCTCGCTGGCCCTGATGCTGAGCCCCAGCCTGCGCTTGCACTGCCGCACCACGTCCATGACCATCAGCGAGTCGAGGCCGTAGTCGAGGACGGCCTGATCGGCGTCGATGGCGCCCGGTTCGACGCCGGCGACCTCGGCGACGGTCTCCCGGATGAACGTGGCAAGGCGTGCCCTGCGTCCGTCGGGTGCGCTGCCGGTGAGCTCCCCGACGAGGGAGTCCGCGCCCTCGCCCCGGTCGTCGCCCTGCTCGTCGGGGACGATGGTGCGGAACAGGGGCCGCTCGATCCTGGCTTCCATCACCGGCTTGTAGACGGACCAGTCCACCGCGCAGACCACCTGGTGGGCGCGGTCGGAGGCGAGCAGCCCGCCGAGCAGGTGCAGGCACTGCTCGCCGGAGAGCGGGTACAGGCCGGTGGAGGTGAGGAACGCCATCACCTCCTCGTCGAAGAGGTTGGAGTCCAGCTCCCACGGCCCCCAGGCCACGGTGAGCGCGGGCAGCCCCTCGGTCCTGCGCTGGTGGGCCAGGCCCTCCAGGAAGGCGTTGCCCGCCGAGTAGCTCGCCAGATGCTGCGAGCCCCAGGTGGCGGCGATGGACGAGAACCCGAGGAAGAAGTCCAGCTCGGCGCCGCGCGAGAGCTGGTGCACCAGCCAGCCGCCGATCACCTTCGGCCGCCAGACCTTGCGGTAGCTGACCGCGTCCACGTCCTTGAGGAACTGGGGCAGCGAGACACCGGCCGCGTGCACGACGCCGCGCAGCGGCAGCGGATGGCGTTCCAGCTCCTCGAAGACACCGAGCATGGCCGCCTCGTCGGCCACGTCGGCGGCGACCACCGTGACCTCGACGCCGAGCCGTTCCAGCTCCCGTACGGCCTTCACCCGCTCGCGTACGGGGGCCGGCAGGCGCGACGACCACTTCGCACGGTCCGGCAGCGGGGTGCGGCCGAGCAGCACGAGCCGTCCGGCTCCGGCCCGCGCAAGCCAGCCGGCCAGCGCCAGGCCGATGGCGCCGAAGGCGCCTGTGATCAGGTACGTGCCGTCGGGGCGTACGGCGGGGGCGCGGCGCTGCTCGGCCGGATCGGCCTGGCGGGGCATCAGCCGCGGCACATGGACGTCCGCGCCGCGCAGCGCCTGCTCGTCCTCCTGCGCGGTCCGGCCGAGCGCCGCGAGCAGCCGGTCGGCATCGGCCGGGCTCTCCTGCGGATCCAGGTCGATGGCGCCGCCCCAGCGCTCGGGGCTCTCCAGGGCGATGACGCGGCCAAGGCCCCAGAGCGTGTGGGCGGCCGCGCTGTGCACCTCGCCGTCGGGGCCCGCGGGCATGGCGCCACGGGTCACGACGGTCAGCCGGGTGTCGGCGCAGTCATCCCGTCCGGCGAGCTCCTGGAGGAGCGAGACGGCGAGCAACTCGCCCCGCGCCGCGTACTCCTCCAGGCCCCACGCGTCGGCGTGGTCGAGGCGGGGCGCGTCGAGGCCGGTCAGCAGGACGATCCGGCCGGGGCGCCGGACGGTGGCGCACCAGTTGGCGAGCGCCTCGCGCACGCCCTCCGTGTCGGGGACGCAGTCGCCCGCGACCCCGCTCACCGGCGGTGCGGTGGTGACGACCTGGGCGCCACGATCGCGCAGCGTGGCGGCGAGCCGTTCGGCAAGACCGTCGGCGGCGCCGTCGGCGAGCAGCAGGAAGCCCTCGCCTGCCAGGCTCGCCGGGTCGATGTCGCCTGCCGGGACCGTGGCGTCCCAAGTGATGTCGTACGTCAGCTCGTCCGCGTCCCGCCAGGGCGCCGGCGCCGCGGCGGGCTGCGTGGCGGCGAGCCGTATGCGGTCGGCGCCGCCGAGGTAACCGCCGTCGGCGTCGAAGAAGTCGACGGCGGCGCGGTACTGGCCGACCGCGGTGCGCCGCGCGCTGACCCGCAGATGCCGGACGGCGTCCGGCGCGAAGCAGGTCAGGCCCTGCACGCGGCGGATCACGAGGGCCTCGGTCACGCTCTCGGGCTCGGGCTCGGGCTGCGCGGCGCGGCTGCCGGCGGCGGCGAGCACGTCGAGCAGCGTGATCCAGTCGGGCGCGCCGTCGAGCGTGGCCAGAACGCCGTCGTCGCCGTGCCGCAGCTCGAACCGGGCCCTCGGCAGCGCTTCCTGACTGTCCGTCAGAACCGTGGGGTACGCCGCCGGATCGAGCCCCGGCGCCGCGCGCAGCGTCTGAGTCAGCCGGGCCGTGTCGAGCCTGCGGCGCAGGACGACTTGGGCGTGCAGCCGCCAGCCGGCTCCCGCCCGCTCCTCGGACGCCGAGATGCTGCGGTACTCGCAGCGGGCGTGACCGTCCCCGCCCTCGGTGACGGTGAGCTGTACGGTGCGCTCCCCGGCCAGCGGCAACGGCTCGGAGAGCTCTGCCTCGGCGACGGCGCTGAACCGGCCGCCCAGGCAGTCCTCGGCGGCGGCCAGCGCGGTGCCGACCAGCGTGCCGAGCGGCAGCTGCGGCAGGCCGTCGGCGTC